>NZ_BCPZ01000155.1:0-176 GCF_001950615.1 Candidatus Protochlamydia sp. W-9 | reverse complement strand
TTATCTTTTGGATAAAAGAGGAGAAATCACAGGAATTGCTTTTATTGATTTTCCATCGATAGATGTTTGCCACAATAAACGCATAAAAAGAAACAAGGTCTTTAAAGGTTTAGCAAAGAGGGGGAAAACAACTTCAGGATGGTTTTTCGGGTTTAAATTGCATCTCATGGTCAATG
>NZ_BCPZ01000154.1:0-143 GCF_001950615.1 Candidatus Protochlamydia sp. W-9 | reverse complement strand
ATATATCCCTTATCACCAAATAGTTTCCCAAAAATCCCTTTCGACAAAGTTTCGGCAATAGAAACATCAGCGACATTTCCAGGAGTTAGCTGAAAAGCCAAAATTTCTCCTTTCTCATTGATCATGAGATGCAATTTAAACCC
>NZ_BCPZ01000153.1:0-145 GCF_001950615.1 Candidatus Protochlamydia sp. W-9 | reverse complement strand
AAATAACTCCCTTATCACCAAATAGTTTCCCAAAAATCCCTTTCGACAAAGTTTCGGCAATAGAAACATCAGCGACATTTCCAGGAGTTAGCTGAAAAGCCAAAATTTCTCCTTTCTCATTGATCATGAGATGCAATTTAAACCC
>NZ_BCPZ01000152.1:0-139 GCF_001950615.1 Candidatus Protochlamydia sp. W-9 | reverse complement strand
CCTTATCACCAAATAGTTTCCCAAAAATCCCTTTCGACAAAGTTTCGGCAATAGAAACATCAGCGACATTTCCAGGAGTTAGCTGAAAAGCCAAAATTTCTCCTTTCTCATTGATCATGAGATGCAATTTAAACCCGAA
>NZ_BCPZ01000151.1:0-233 GCF_001950615.1 Candidatus Protochlamydia sp. W-9 | reverse complement strand
TGGAGTGCGCTCTAAAAGCGCTGATCGCAAAATACACTCCCCAAATATTGATCCTCGAGTCGATCACAAATAATGAAGGCAGGTTTGCAGCCGCAGCTCAACTAGGGTCTCGTCTGAGTCGTTTACTCAAGAATAAGAACGACTGTCTATTAGGAATCACAAAATACTCCAAAGATCCTGATTTTAGACAAATTCAAGCAATAGAGGAGCAACAGAAGAAAGAGCTATTAGAA
>NZ_BCPZ01000150.1:0-12092 GCF_001950615.1 Candidatus Protochlamydia sp. W-9 | reverse complement strand
AAATGAGGTCCCAGTAAATTCCAAACTCTGTCGGATATATCATGTCTTCTGTGCGCTTCCATAAGATGCTCCATTGATGAGCGTAGAAGAGTAGCACATTTAAGCATTTATTTTATTTCTCCTGACTACACTATCTAGCATTAATATCAAATTAATGTAGCTTTTCAATGGGTTTGCGATCATCAAGTTTGCCACTTGTCAACTTAAATGCGACAATTTCTGCGTGGTGATTAATCACAAGAGGGAGCTTAAACCCAAAGAACCAGCCGACGGTTGTTTTTCCCCATTTAGATTGCTCTTTAAAGACACGATGGGAAAAGGCACGTTTGACACAGGCAACCCGTTAATACGGTAGAGTCTATCAATAAAATCCCTTCACAGATCTCTTGATGTTCTTGGATCAAGCAAAACATAGGAAAAAATACTTGAGGTTTAGTTAAACAAATCTTGAGTATCCAACAAGATGAGGAAATAAATATTTTAAAGTTGTTTTTACATGGTTTAAGTAGAAGTATTTAAATGCTCCGTCATTGGAACGATGAAAATGAAGCAAAATCGTTAGCACTTCACTTAAAGGTATTCTAAAAGTTTTTTTGCGGATTTTTCTTTTTGTATACTCCATTTGTTTTTGGAAACACATTTGGTGAAATCTGTTAGAAAAATCATTAATAACACAAAACAGTTTGATTATCTCTATCTCACTCATTTTGGCCTCTTTCCTTAGTTTTTGTTCTGGAAAACAAAATCTTCTAACAGAAAAGAGGCCTTTTTTTAACAAAAATCCCTCAGAAGGTAGCCGGAAGATAGCTTACGTTAAACTGGCGTTAATTTAGGATCACATCTTAGCTAATTTAGTCAGCATAAGAATTTTCCAATGCCATCATTAACATCGTGACCAGAATAGTCAGTCTGTTTTATGCCAGTCACACTTGGGCCAATCCAAGTATAGCGGTTTTTCTCTACCACTTCTTAAAGTGGGCCAAAAGGAGAGAGAACAGGATCAAAATGTCTAGCGAATAAAATTTTAATTGGTGCTGGAGGACGTTTTTTTATTCTTAAAACTTACTTGAAGGGGCGATTGAATTGGCTCTCATTTAGATCCTAACCTTGTCGAGTAGGAAGCTAAATTAATTCTATCTCATCTCCTAAACACAGGAAATTACGTCGTAATAGAACTATTAGTTTTTTCAAATCTTTCGTGTAATAAGAAAAAGAATGAATGGAAGACTAAATTTTGACGCGATTTTGCACGTAACCAGACTGGCTTTTCAATTCACTTTAAAGTAAGAAATAAGGATGAGGATGGAATAAAATATCCATTTGTAATTCTTTATTTATTTGTCTAGGGTCTTCATTGCATTAGATTTGTGAATGATTTAAAAATTATTTATATTAAAGAAAAAATCAACTTTTCAATTCGCTTGTGTATAAATTGGCGTATCCGCTAATGTGACTTCTACTAAGGGGCTGGCTTATGTTTTCCTCTTTTTTTAGACCCTTTCAATGTCAGTTTAGTTTGATCTTTTTCCTTAATTGAATCTATTTATCAGGAGAAATATGAGCAATTGTAGTCGAAAGCATTTACAAGAGGTTTTAGATAAAAATCCATCTTGTTATGTGCTCATTACCTGCGGAGAACCAACAGAAGATGGACAAATGCAAGTCGAAATGACTTATGAAGGTGATGTTACGTTGGCTTCTTATCTTTTACAAGGTGCACAATTGTGCATAGATCAAGAAGAAGAAGAAGCGTGTATACAGTCTGCGCCAAAAATTCAGTTAGTAAAATAAACTTTCTTGGTTAAAAGTAAGCTCTTTAAAATCCGAAATTAAAATTTCGGATTTTTTTCGCCAAGGGATTTGATCCATATTTCCTAATTATTTTAATAACTAGGTAAAAAGATGTTGGATAAAGCTATTGGGAGCCCTAAGCATGTTATTCGAGCCAAAGCTATTGGTATTATTTGCTTTGAAAATCGCCTCCTTGTTTGCGAAGTTTTAAATAATGAAGGGGTGCTTAAAGATTGGTGTTCATTAGGAGGTGGGGGTAGAATTTGGAGAAACCTTTGAAGAAGCTATTCGCAGATAAATTTTTGAAGGGTTAGGATGCCAGATTACTATTTTTAATAATTCAACAGTTTGTGAAAATATCTTTGAGCATTATGATATAAAAGGACATGAAGTAATTTAATCCTTCCATTTCTGCTTCATGATTCAGAAATTTATCAAAAATAAAGATCTCAAATTAAATAAGATAACGGTTTTTTTATATTGGGTAGAGTAAGTAGAATCAAATTGTTTTAAAAAACAGAGGCGATTTTATTTCCTTTATCGCTTCTTTCCAAAACTGAAACATTAAAGTAAAAGTCATTTTTTTTAATTTTCTTGAAAATATTCCATAAATCCCTTGCCAACAGCAAATTTTTCTAAAATTCTATTGAATAGAGATTGGATAATTGAGTTGCAAAGAAACTTTTTATTTTAGTTTAATTTCTTGATTTTCTAACGCTTTAAAAATTTCTAAGGCGTAAGCTTGGCTTTCTGGTCGAAGAAATGGCATCGCTTTTTGTAAATAACCTTCTCTTTTTTCCTTCCACTTTTCAGTATCAATAAAAGTGATTTTGTTTTGATAGGTGAAAGGCATATTGTGAAGCATAGAGTCTAAACCCCTAAAACAAAAAACAACAAAGCAAAGCTCTTTCAATAATTCTTCTTGAATATGTTGGTAATGAAGCGCGACTTCTCCCATTGGATCTACCCCACCTCCACAAATATCCATTTCTTCCACAATTAAAATATAAGTTTGCTCTTTCGTTTTCGAATCAGAAAACTTTTTTGGAAGAGGATATAGCCATTTTTTAGGAACGATAATATGGTTTATATGATTGCGTATAATAAATTGGCTCAGTGCTTTCGCACCTGATGTTCTCTTTAAGTAATTGTTTAACTGTTTTTTAGCTGAAACTGTATTTTGAAATTTCTTAAATAAATAATTATTTACAGTTGGATGGCGAGCTACCATTAACTTGCGATGAACGCGATCAAGCACTTGGAATCCTGAGAGATGCCACTCTCTGGGAGAATCAAACATGTTTGGAGTTTGAAAAAGGTTTTTTAAGGGAATTTGTAATGGGTGATTTTTAGGTAGTAAGTATTGCTTTATTTCACATTCTCTAGCATTTAAGGCTGGGAAAAGATAACAGAAAGATACCACCATTATTAGGTAGATTGAAAAAATTATCGTTTTTTTCATAGACCTCTTTTTGAAAAAGTAGTTTTGTCCGTCAGCATTTTTTATAAGGTAAAAGTTAATAACATGTACTGGAAATAAAGTCATTCCTTCAAATTTTCTATGTATTTTTTATTGTGCTATTTAAGTAAATTAAAGATTTATCCTCGTTATTTTTGAACGAATAATAAAGATCAATTTTTTAACTTATCTCTGAATAGGCGTTTTTTTTTATTCGATAGTATTAATTGCACTAAAAGATTAAACTTTTAAACCATCTATTAAATTGAAAATTTTTTTTAGCTTAATTTCTAAGGGTTCAGATTAAGTGTTTAGAAAATATAAATTCAAAAAGCAAGTAGCTCGGTTGTAAATCTCACATTAGGTTTTAGTATGTTAAATCTTCAGTCTAAACTTTCATTTTTTCATTTTTTTTTCATTTTTCTGATTGTTTTTGGTGAATTACCTGCCCAACTAGACCTACAAAAACAAGAAAAAAACACTTGTCAAAACAAATCTCTTGAACCATATTTACTTCCTCGCAGACATCCTTTACACGATGCTTTAAAAATGATTTTTAAAGATTCAAAAATGTTTAAATCTTCTGATCATTTTAAACAAGCAGGTTTTAAAGTCATTCATGGTCACCGTAAACTTATGGTGGGATCCCATTATTATGTACAAGGTTATTTGTTTAAGAAATTTCCAAATAGTATGACGCAAGAGAAACAGCTCGAAAATTTTATTAAGCGTCTCCAAGGGGCAGAAATTTTGCGTCAATACGTTTTAAAACATGGATTTAACCATCTGGTGGTGCCAAAAAAATGGCTTTATAGGTTACCCAAATCATTTTCTCAGGGTGATAAAGATCCATCTTACCTTTTAATTGTTGAAAACATGGACATTTATAATGATTACAAAAATCCGAACGGAATGTGCATGCAAATGTACTATCATATGAACATTGATGTATTGACAGAGCTTTGTACTGTTTTACATGCTGTGGGAGGATGTGATGCCTTTCCTCGCAATCAACCTTTTACAAAATCTGGAAAAATTGCCTTTGTAGATACTGAGCATGTAGGGAAAATGAAAGGACATTTTCTTAAGCATATCGTTCCAGCTTTAAATCCTGATATGCAAGCTTATGCTGTTGCTTTATGGAATAAGCTTGAGCAAGAGGAGCAAGAAAAATCTCATTTTCAGAGAGTTAGCCCTTAAATTTGTTTTTGGGCTCATAAAAATATTCAATGCATTTCTTAGTTTACAGAAATATAAGGCGAGAAATGCATTTTCTATCAATTATTATTGAGTTCCATAAATACTTGGCCATTTACCAATCATATAAGTATGAAAAGAGACAAAGTGATATCCATCTCTTTTATAATAAGCCCAATCAGCTAAATGAGCACTATTAGCCCATATTAAAGGGCGAATTTGAACTTGATCAGTGTGCCTTAAAGCATAATTATAATAAATTTCGTATTCGGAAGCGCCTTTCTTTTCTGCTTCTACATCCACACAGTTACAGAAAGCAATCCAAAAAGCTTTTTTATGGTAATTCTCAACTGTTTTGAACATCTCTTTTAAAATGGGTTTTTGAAAGAGCATATGATGACAAACACTATAAACTTCTGGATAAATTCTTTGGTAATCGGGAAGTAGTTTTTCTGCATGTCTGAAATACGGTTTTTTACCTGGAAAAGGGCTGACGCAAAATAAACCTCCATGCCTCTCATTAATAAAGCTTACAGGATTCATAAAAAGGGTGTCGGCATCGATGACTAACACATTAGAAGAAATATCGGGGATAACAAAAGCGGAATAAAGCTTGAGAAGTTGTTGAAAATACCAGCCAGCTCCTCGTCCTGTTTTTTTAAAAAAAGTCTCTGCCCTTTTTTTGTCTCCTCTCCCAATGACTTTTGTAATAGTGTCTTTGCTGAAGGGAAATTGATGTTCGTCAAACCATTCGGCACAGTCTGTTAATTTAGTTTCGGAAACCACAATTACACGTCTAATTAAAGCACCATTATCTTTAATTCCTTGAATGCAATAATCCAGGGTATTTCTATCTTTTGGATGAGAAACAATCACGACATCGATAGGATCGGCTTTAAGAGGATAGATTTTTTTGAGAGAGTCTTTTTTTTCAGCGTAGAGAAAAATATTTATACACATGAAAAATAAAATGTATAATAAGCGTTTATTCATACAAGCTCCCCGTCATTTGTCTTGAATCTTTTATAATCAGAAGAGTTATTAACAATATAAAGGTTTTTCGTAAATAAGATTTCTAGAACGGAACAACATTGTATTTTTATGGATATGATTTTTTAAAATTAAATTGCTCCAGCTGTTTAAAAAAAGATAACCCAGGGCTAATATGTTATTGTTAATTCTATTTGCATTTCTGATTGGGATAGTTACTGTCCTTTCTATTCCTATGTCTTCTATTTTATCGAGGTTAGACCTTTCAGAGAAAAATAAAAAAGAGAAATTGATGGTAGTGACTCTGTCATGGATGGGAACTTTTATAGTCGGCTTTTGGCTATTGACGATCCTAGTAGCAAGATTTGAGATTTCCTTTATCACACTTCGCTACACAGCAGTTTTATGGATTGCTTTTTGTGGATTGGTATTAGTTTTTCCGACTTTTACTTCTTTATTTGCTAAGTTTTTAGAAATTTCTCTTCAAAGTTTTCCTCAAATTTTTTCAGTAAGCTCGAAATATAATGGATTATGGGGAGGGGTATTAGGTTTTTTATGGAGTCCTATTGCTTGGTTTTTTTTAGCTCCTTTAGTTACTTTTGTAACATCAATTGATACAATTTTTATGCTGTTAATTCTTGCCTTGGTTTACGCCTTAGGAGTTTCTTTTTCTCTATGCCTTTTTTTATATGACTTACATGTCAATAAATTAACTATGATTCAGTTAGGAGAAAAACTGAGGTTGGGAATGGGTTTGGGGTTGATCATTTTAGCGGTTATCTTAGCCTTTAATTGGAATACATTTTTTGGGCGCACAGTGTTACATGATTTGCCTGATGTGCAAATTGAGAATCATCAATCGGCTAATCAGCAATTTAGGTCCTTTGATATTGATCATCCAAATTTTCCTAATCTTTCTAGTAACCCTTTTTCCAATAAACTGGTTAAAACTTCTGTTGAAATCACCCCTGATATTTATTTAGGGTATGAACAAGAGAATTCTTTCATGCAAATGCCCCAACTTCTTCCAAATATCATTTACTTTTATAAGGATATTTTTGATGCAGTAAGTTTAAATCAGGTGGCTTTACGAGGAAAATGGGAAGCCCATGAACGGGATATTCTTTCGCAATCGCAGTCTTCTCAGTTAAAAGTTAATTTTCAAGCAGAACAAGTTTATGTTTTGCTAGGAGGAAAAAGTTTTTCCCCTATCCAATTAATAATTGACGGGAAACCTTTAAAATCAGAATACTATACGAAAGATATGAATGAAAATGGTGAAATTTTTGTGAATCAGGAGCGTCTTTATCAACTTTTAGATTTAAAAAGTAGATTAGAAAGACACGAATTAATACTCACAATTCCTCAAGGAATTAAGGTGTATGCATTCACATTTGAAGCTAACCATTGATATTATCCTGAATATTGCATTTTTTTTATTTTTTAATTCAACACTCGTTTTATGATGTAATGATGACTTTTCTTCCTAAAAATTCTTTTGGTTGTCCTTATTTGATCCTTGCCCCTATGGAAGGAGTTGGAGATCGCAGTTTTAGAAAAGCTATGGCATCAGTGGGGGGATTTGACGAAGCTTGCACAGAATTTATGCGAGTGCCCAGTAATGCTCATGTTCCTAGTTTAGCCAATCGTTATGAAGCGAATGAAACTTTTCCCATTCCCCAAGCTGCGCAATTGATGGGTTCGGATCCAGAGCTTATGGCAGAAATGGCAAGAGCTGTAGAAAGGCGAGGAGCTCAGCGTATTGATTTAAATTGTGGTTGTCCTTCTAATACAGTAACCGGAAGAGGGGCTGGATCTAGTCTACTCAAAGAACCTGATCATTTATATAAAGTTGCTAAATCAATGGTAGAGGCTGTAAGTGTACCTGTAACAGCAAAGCTTCGTTCAGGCTTTACAGACACCTCTTTATTTCATGATAATCTCCTTGCAGCGCAAGCCAGCGGAATCAAATATTTGACACTGCATCCTAGAACAAAAGTTGATGGATATGGACCTCCTGCGAAATGGGAATTAATAGCTCAAGCTAAGCAACTCTTAAAAATTCCTGTTGTGGGAAACGGCGATATTTTAACTGTCCAAGATGCATTGAACATGCTTAAGCAAACAAAATGTGATGGTTTAATGATTGGAAGGGGGAGTGTGATTAATCCTTTTATTTTTCATGAAATTAAAAGTCATTTTTCCGCTCAGCCCTTTGAAAAAAAATGGGATGTATTTAGCCGCTATATCGACGTTTTTACTGAAGATTTAAAAGAAATGTCTGTCAAAGGACAACTTAATAAGTTAAAACAATTAATGAGTTTTTTATTTAAATTTAATAGCAAATTAAGAGGAAAAAAACAAAAAATTCTTACTCACCAGACGGTAAATCCCCAAAGTTTTTTATCTTTTGCCTTGGAAAACTACCAAGAAGATTGGATGGAAGCCAATTAAAATTTTGTAAGCTTAGACGTCCAATTATCGTTGTAATTGAATGTGGCATATTTAATACATTTAATTGTAGTAGTTCAATAATAAGTGACGTGTATTCGGATAAGCATTTTTTATTTAAATTTCGTTAATAGTTCACAAGGGAGTTGGTATATTGAGTACTACCCCGTTGATTTTATTAATTTTAATCCTTCCAGATATTTTGCTTATCTGGCCTTATAGAGCGCTTGGTGGGGGAAGGGGGATACGGCCTAAACGGCATGATGGGAGCTGTTTTCTTAGTCCTGATTGCTTTAATTTTAATTGGCGAAATTTAATAAGTTGAACCTTCTTATATCTGATTCACTTTCAATAAGTAATATCAAAACAAAGGTTTACTTCATTAAAAAAACTTTTCCTTGTTTTATGCTCGATGAATGATCGAAGAAGAGGCTTGACTTTTTGGATAGATCACCATATCAGCAATGTTAACATGGGCAGGACGCGATGCAATAAACAAAATTGCTTCGGCAATATCTGTCGCATTTAAAGCTTCTAATCCTTCATAAACTTTATCAGCTTTTTGCTTATCTCCTGCAAAACGAACCAGACTAAATTCTGTCTTCGCTATTCCTGGGGAAATAAGGGATACGCGAATAGGAGTCGAAATAAGTTCTGTCCTGAGAGTGTCTGTCAAAGCTCTTAAAGCAAACTTTGTAGCACAATAAACCCCACCTCCAGAATAAATTCCGTGACCAGAGGTACTTCCTACATTAATAATATGTCCTTGATCAGCTTTTAACATGGATGGGACAATGAGTCTTGTTGCATTAAGAACACCTTTGATATTTGTATCAATCATCGTGCTCCAATCTTGAGGTTTAACTTCCCACAATTTATCCAATCCCTTAACCATTCCTGCATTATTAATTAAAATGTTTGGTCGTTCAAAATTCTTGTCAAGATCGGATATTTGTTCTTCTAAAAGCTCAAAATTTCCAATATCAGCAATGATACAGTAACTTTTTGTTTGAAATTTTTCTTTTAACTCATTTTGCAACTCTACTAATCGATCTTTTCGCCTTGCGAGCAAAATCAAATGAGCCCCTTCTTTAGCAAATAATCGGGCCGTTTCGGCTCCAAAGCCAGAGCTTGCCCCAGTAATCATAACTGTAGAATTGATGAATAATTGTCCCATTAAAGCTCTTTCTTGCAATTTTCTTAGGTAAGGTGGAAGCTTAACGCCCCCCATTTTTAACTAAACGATCCCAATAAGTCCTCATTTCAGGACTTAAGTATTTTCTAATGCGGTCATAGTCAGGTCCTTTGGATGGATATTCTGTATCAATGAAAGCAAATTGTCCTTTATGCGTGTAGGCGATATTATCTGGCCGATAACTTGAACCTTTGGCGTGGGTAATAATGACATAAAGTTCATGCAAATGCTCTTTTGTGATACCCGATTGCCAAACCTGTAAATTCACATCATGGGGAACTAAATCCATATCATTAACAAGCAGTAAAGCATAATGACGGGTGTGAGAAGCATTTTTTGGTGGCGCTGGATTTTCAGGAAGAGGATAAATCCATTTTGAAGCAACTGTAAAGTGTCTTATTTTTCGATTAGCTATAATTCTAGCAATTTTTTCGGCTCCTTCACAACGTTTAGTCAGCCAGTACCAGCTTGGATGGTTTTGTTTTTGGTCCAATTCATTGTCCATGTAAGCTTTAACTAAATAACCATTTATACTAGGGTGTCTTGCGACATAAACGTAAGAACGAGGACCTTTTCTTAGAGTTTTAAATCCATTAGCATGAAAAGTTTTTTTATCCACAGTCACACGTTTTTTTAAAAAAATTGTATCAAGTGCATTTTTCATAGGATGATTATCAGCAATAAGATAAGGAGCAATTGCTCTTCTTACTTTCTGCGGGATAGCTTTATTTTTCTCAAAATCTTGATTGATAACAGTTTGTTTTGCCCTAATTAAAGCAGTTACATTATTTAGATCAAGCTTTTCTTCCTGATCGATGGCTGTTTCCCATAAAAAACAAAGTAAGTTAAAAGATTGCTTAAAGTTTAAAGCTGCTTCTTTCAGTTGATACAATTGAAGGTTGCTTTTACCTTCCTCGTAAAAAGAATAAGCTTGATAAAGCTGCGTAATAAATGCATTGGATACCTGATTGTTGAGAGAAGCTTGCGTTTGAAAAGCTAATTCCCACAATTTAAGAGCTTCTTGTTCGTCAAAAATGACGCTTTCTTCTAAATTTGTTTCATCTAAACGAGATTGAATTTTTGTATGAAAAGTTAAAGAGCCCAATGCTTGGATGTAATTATCTTGATTTTGGTCAATAGCGACACAAGGAGTTATTATTACTGCAAATAAAAGCAAAAATATTAAGCCGTAAAAACGGTAAAAAGTATTTTTTAAATGATTAAACATATAAACCATGGGGTGAAATTTCGAAAAAATGAAAATGAAATTAACTATATCACTTTAACATAAATTTTTTTTGTCCATCAACATGAAAACAGTTAATGTTTAACGCATTTAAGGAGTTCAGGATGAAGTTGGCGATTAGTGGCTAAAATAGTTGAAGTTGTAAAAAGATTTTCTTTTTCAGGATAAAAAGTCAGTTTGCCTTGAGATTCTTCAATCATCAGCTTCCCAGCTGCCCAGTCCCAAGGATAGAGATGGTTCATCCAAAAAGCATCTAATTTACCGGCTGCTAAATAAGCCAAAGCTAAAGAAGAGGATCCTAAATTTCTTAGAGAAGCGCCCAATAGGGTAAATTCTCTAAGTTGTTCAATAGAAAAAATAGGGTGATCTTTTACATCGTAAGGAAAATTGATGCTAATTAAAGCATCTTTAATAAATTTTGTAGAACTAACTTGTAATTTTTTTCCATTTAAGTAAGCTCCTTGATTTTTTTCGGAAATAAAAAGCTCATTTGTAAAAGGTTGATAAATTACACCACAAACGATTTCCTGTTTAATCATTGCAGCAATGCTAATTGTAAAAATAGGAATATGATGAATAAAGTTGGTTGTTCCATCTAAAGGATCGATAATCCAAAGCACTTCTTCTGGTTCAATCTGATAAGAAAGACCGCTTTCTTCGGCTAAAAACTGATGACTTGGAAACTGATTTTTTATAGATGAAATAATACAATTTTCTGATTGGTTATCATATTCAGTCACATAATTTTGTCTTCCTGGCTTTGTTGAAACTTTTATCGATTGTTTAAAGCCATTTTTTAAGATTTTCGCAGCTTCTAAAGCTGCTTCTTTAGCTGTTAGGGCAAGAGAGGATAAGCCCAAAGGTAAATTCATGAATTTCTCAGTTTTTGTTTAATAACTCTTTTTATCATAACCTCCCCATGGAAAAGGAAACCGTCATGTTTGAGAAATATTTAGTTTTATTCAATTCAAAAGACGCCTTTCTTTAAGCCATCACTGCTTAAATTTTTTTATGTTATGTATCGTTTTATGTTATAGCAAGTTCATCCAATTTATTTTTTCATATAAAAACTTTTCTTTAAAGGTAAAAACCTCGAAATTTGCATCTCGACCAGCTTTAGGATGATAACAAATAGTATAAATAAGCTAAGTTTATCAATTGTTGTTGAGAGAATAAATTTTTTTATCTATGTTTGATGAAGTAGAAAAAGAGTGATCCTCAAGTTGCCCTAAAATAAGACGTAAGCTAAAAATGATTGGTATTGAATTTAATATCTTGGTCCATTGATAAAAAATTTTCTTATCAATAAGTTATCAAGATCGTTTGCTCATTCAATTCCAATAAACATTAACTAAACATTAACGTGAGGTTTAGGATGTTTTCAAGAAATGAAATCATGGCTAAATGTCGTCAAGCTTCTATGCCATACCCTAAAATCTCCTTCTACCAAATAGGTTTTATTGAAATGATTGCAAAACATGTAATATTTGATGACGTTGAAGAACATTTCTGTCTTGATATGTATTTATCAATCTTCAATTCTGACGAAGATGACAATGAAGAAATTTACGACGGAGATGACGATGATGACGATGACGATGATGACGATGATGACGATGATGACGAAGACTATGACGACGATGATGATGACGAGGACTATGATGATGATGAAGACGATGATGACGATGATGATGAAGACGATGATGAAGACGATGATGACGATGATGATGAAGACGATGATGACGATGATGAAGACGATGATG
>NZ_BCPZ01000149.1:0-167 GCF_001950615.1 Candidatus Protochlamydia sp. W-9 | reverse complement strand
TAGCGCATTTGACACCTTTAACGGCTTTACAACATCTAGATTTAAGCTATTGCAATAATCTCAGTGACGCTGGGTTGGCCCATTTAACACCTTTAACGGATTTGCAGCATCTCGAACTAAGCAGATGCTATAAACTCACCGATGCAGGATTAGCCCATTTGACACCC
>NZ_BCPZ01000148.1:0-167 GCF_001950615.1 Candidatus Protochlamydia sp. W-9 | reverse complement strand
TAGCCCATTTGATACCCTTAACGGCTTTGCAACATCTAGATTTAAGCTATTGCAATAATCTCAGTGACGCTGGGTTGGCCCATTTAACACCTTTAACGGATTTGCAGCATCTCGAACTAAGCAGATGCTATAAACTCACCGATGCAGGATTAGCCCATTTGACACCC
>NZ_BCPZ01000147.1:0-167 GCF_001950615.1 Candidatus Protochlamydia sp. W-9 | reverse complement strand
TAGCCCATTTGATACCCTTAACGGCTTTGCAACATCTAGATTTAAGCTATTGCAATAATCTCAGTGACGCTGGGTTGGCCCATTTAACACCTTTAACGGATTTGCAGCATCTCGAACTAAGCAGATGCTATAAACTCATCGATGCAGGATTAGTGCATTTGAAACTC
>NZ_BCPZ01000146.1:0-3672 GCF_001950615.1 Candidatus Protochlamydia sp. W-9 | reverse complement strand
CATTGAAATAATAGTTATTTATATATTATAATTTTATAAAATAAATAAAATTTAAAAATAATTTAATTAATTTGGGGTTAATTTTGAATATTCATAATCCGATATTTAATTCTAGTAATCTCCTTGTTAGCACAGACACTTATTCTTACTACCGATCGAACAATCATTTAAAATTTTCTGAACGAATTCATTTATTGTGCAAAACAATTTTTCAGACCTTTCTCAACTTATTTTTTAATTATTTTAAAAAAGATCTGCTTCAATCTCAATGGAGAGAAATTTTTTGGGGGCAAAAAGTAATTATCGTTTCTAATTTTAACCCAACTCATTCAGAATCTGTTATGTCTTTATCAAGCCCAAGCCAAATTTCATGCTTTGCCCCACCTCCCCCCATATTGAGCTTTCAGGATAATACTTATCTAAAAATTTCAAGTTCTCAAAAAACTTTGTTAATGGAAAAATCGCCCTATTTTAAAATTCTTTGGTCGGGAAATTTTCGAGAAACCCTCCAAAATCCTCTCGCTTTGACGCAAAAAGAGTTTACTCATCTGCTCAATTGTTTGATGAATGCAAATTTTAAAGTTCCTTTACAAAAGATCCCTTCTTTGATTCAACTAGCAGATTACTATCAACTGACAGAAATTGTAAAAAATTTAGAAAAACAGTTGATTGCTGAGTGTAAATTAAAGAAATATGAGCTGTTTAACTCTAGAGAAGACAGTCTAGTAGAGTTAAAAAAACTTTTAAATTTTGCGCACCAATATCAATTAAACACTTTAAAAAATTATTTAGAACTCACAGTTGTAAGTTCATTATTAAATCAGACATCTCATTTAACGGAATTTGAAAAAATTTTAAATCACTTTCCAAATGAAATAGAAGAACTCAATTTTTCAAAAAATACTTCTTTGACTAATGCCCATCTCTTAGCGTTAAAAAATTGTAAAAATTTAAAAGTGCTTCATCTTCAAGAGTGCCGCAATCTCACGGATGCAGGATTAGCATATTTGACACCCTTAACGGCTTTACAGCATTTAAATCTGGCTGGATGCAAATTTGCTAATGCAGGATTAGCGCATTTGACACCTTTGGTGGCTTTACAACATTTAAATCTGAGCCATTGTAGAAATATCACGGATGCTGGATTAGCGCATTTGACACATTTAGTGACTTTAAAATATTTGAATCTGGGCCATTGTAAAAATATCACGGATGCTGGATTAGCGCATTTGACACCTTTAATGGCTTTACAGCATTTGAATCTGGGCCATTGTAGCAATTTCACAGATGCTGGGTTAGCGCATTTGACACCTTTATTGACTTTAACGCATTTGAACCTGAGTTGGTGCTATAATTTCACAGATGCAGGATTAGCGCATTTAACTCCCTTAGTGGCTTTGCAGCATTTGAATCTGGGCCATTGTAGAAATATCACGGATGCTGGATTAGCGCATTTGACACCTTTAGTAGCTTTAACGCATTTGAACCTAAGTTGGTGCTATAATTTCACAGATGCTGGATTAGCGCATTTGACACCTTTAATGGCTTTACAGCATTTAGATCTGAGTAGTTGTTTTAATCTCACAGATGCTGGACTAGCACATTTGACACCTTTAGTCACTTTGCAACATTTAGATCTGAGCTATTGTAGAAATCTTACGGATGCTGGATTAGCGCATTTGACACCTTTAGTGGCTTTAACGCATTTGAACCTGAGTTCGTATAATCATCTTACTGATGCCGGATTAACACATTTGAAACCCTTATTGGCTTTAACGCATTTGAACCTGAGTTCGTGTAATCATCTTACTGATGCCGGATTAACACATTTGTCACCCTTATTGGCTTTGCAGGATTTGAATTTGAGCTATTGCGAAAATTTCACTGACGCTGGATTAGCGCATTTTAAATCCTTATCAGCTTTCCCAAATTTGAATCTAATTTGGTACCAAAGTTGCATCAATCTAGAGGATTAGTGCATTTGATGTACTTAGTAAGCATAATATATTTGAATCTGAATTGGTGCAAAAATTCTCAATAATGCTGAATATAAAAATTTGTTAGTTCCTCAAATTTAATAAAATTACAGATAAAAATCTTTATCAGAGAATGTTTATTTTTGCGTAAAAACTCGATTGCTCACAAAAATCTTAATGTTAATTTGAATGTAATTTAAGCTTAGAAACAAAGCACTCGTAAAATTTATAATAATAAAAAATATATACAGATTACTTTTTTTCATCCTGTGTTTTAGTCAAAAAAACTATTTAATTAACTTAGATAACAAACTGATTAACAAGGGCAAATAATGAATCGAAGCTCCTTCTAAAGAAAACATAACTCCTTCTCTTAACATGTTTGGCCATGTAAAAAATCCAGGTTTGCTCAACAAATTTGATAAATTACTTTCCAAATTACGTCGTTCGTCGTCATTAAATCCAAACGTTGTCGTACAATCTTTAACCCAATCTTGAAGTTCATTTAAATCATTTAAATTTATTAGGCTAAGACGCGTAATAAGCTCTTTGATTTCTTCTCTGGATTGAATTTTTTTGCTCATTTTTTGTAATTCTTCTTGAGATATAAGTCTACTGTCAATCTCTCCTAGTTTATTTTCAAGCTCTTGATAATCTATTTTTTGTCTTGATACTGTTTGCTGAGATTGAGTTAGCTTATGTTGAGTTTGGTTTAATTTTCTTGTTGTTTGAGCATGCTCTGCTTTTACTTGAGCTAAGCTCTGGCTTGTTTGTATATGTCCTGCTCGTTCTTTAAGCAAATTCCGTCTTGTTTGCGTATGTACTGCTTGTCTTTCAGCCAACTTCTGTTTTGCTTGATCGCGATCTTTTCTAATTAAAATGCCTACCTGGGTAAGTTTTTCGCATTTAAGCTTTTTATTAGCAATTAACCTTATTTTTTCAGAAATTTCCAAATTACTACTTCTTTTCAACTCGGAATAACGACTTTGTGCTTCATTTAAATCTTGCTTCAGTCTATTTATTTCTTCTTGATGTGCTTTCTCTTGATTTTCAAGTTCAGATTTTTCCTTGCGTAAATCTTCTAATAGCGTGTTTAAGCCAACTCTTTCATTGACAAGTTCGACATTTTCATTGACAAGCCTTGTATTTCTCTCAGAAAGCTCTTGTCTTTCTTTTTCATATTTTTCGAGTGTTCTTTGAATATCTGCTATTTGCCTAACTTTTTCATTTAACGTTTCTTGAACTTTTTGAAATTCTTTTTGAAGCAAACTTATTTGTTGCTCATGGTTAAGCATTGTCTCTTTAAATTTACCATTATCCTGATTATGAACAGTGATTTTTTGAGTAAGATCAACATTATCTTTCTGAAGACTACGAACCGGGTCAGTAACTAGTAAAATTTGCCCGCAAACTGTTTCAACTTTATCTATCAATTCTCTATTTCTTGTTTCAGTTTTTTTTAGAGATTCAAATAAAATCCTTATTTCTTCTATTTCTCCTGTTGAAAAAGTACCTACAGATTGGGTTTCCATAATATCACCTCTTGAAATTGTTTGAAGTTAAGTTAAAAAAGTTAATTATTTATAAATATCCTTCTATATTCACTTTAAAAGGTATTGATATAATCAATGTAAAAACTTTTTAAACATTTTAATCAACTATTTTCTTTATTTATCTTTAAAGATATTGATATAAA
>NZ_BCPZ01000145.1:0-144 GCF_001950615.1 Candidatus Protochlamydia sp. W-9 | reverse complement strand
TTTTAATTATTTTCAGCCTTCAAAAATTTATTTACCACGCAAATCTCCGAAGAACCTAGATTTTTAGAAATTTCAATATTTTCTTCAAGATTTTTATTTACAAACACAAATTTAATATATTTATTCCCAAGACGCTTTTCTATA
>NZ_BCPZ01000144.1:0-3547 GCF_001950615.1 Candidatus Protochlamydia sp. W-9 | reverse complement strand
AATTTGAAAGCCTGTCTTTGGCTCAATCGATGATTTTCTATCATCCATTTAGCACAAAGTCGCTTAGCAGCTGGGCTTACCACTTTTTTGACAAGACATCCTTTAAAGCCACAATGTCTAAAGCTTGGTCAGCAACAAGCCTTTTAAGCTTAGTATTTTAAGACTCAAGGCTCCTTAATCGTTGAGCTTCGGAAACATCCATCCCACTAAACTTTGCTTTCCATTGATAATAAGAAGCTGTGCTGACTTTGTGCTTGCGACAAACTTCTTCAAGAGGTATTCCAGAGTCAACTTCTTTTTAGGGTTTTAATGATTTGTTCTTCTGTGAATCTTTTCTTCATACTGTTTCCCTTTTTTTAAAAGATAGCATGATTTTCTACTTTCTGTTGGACCTTTTTTGCGGGGCAATGTCATTTACTTACACTCTCTTCTTACCATTTAAGGGGGTACTTTATTAGATGGGTATGATGGCATGTTTTGGGCTGGCAGTGCTCAAGGAATTTATCACGAGCTCAAAAAAATCATGAAACAGCTTGTTGATCAAGGAAAAGCAGAAAGAGTGAAACAAACAAATATTGAACATGCTCTTAACGAATTAATGCCTTTCGATTATCCTAATTTTTTATCGAAAGTCATTTGTATATTATTGATCTTGAATCTAAAAAGTTAGAAAATTAAAAAAATTAACTAGATATGAACCTATGCCCGTTTTTTTTAAAGGGCAACAGAGATTTATTTCATCAAATCCGATTATTTATTTGCATTTAAGCTCTACGACGCTATTCGTTCAGCCGATAATCAATATTAAAAAATTAACAAAACACCAAATACAGAAGCTTTTTTTTGCTGGCCCTAAATTTTAGAATGGAGTGCCAATTCGTCTGCAATTTTTTTCTACAAACCTTCTTAAACCTAAATAACAACATAATCTATAAAACAAAATCTCAAGTTTATAGACGAGTCGTGATAAAAACTTTTCCATGTTCATCAACTAGTACAGAGTTTTCAGCTTGAGCTACAATTCCATTTTTTTCTTCAATCAATGGACCGTATTCAGCAATCACTCCAAATCGTAATAGTTCCGCCAGTCCCGTTTCCAACTCTAATAGAGAAAATTGTGCATCTAATAAATTGTGAATAGAAAAAGGAAGGCCATTAAACGTTTTTACTTTATTTAAAACTAAACGAGCTATTTCGGAGCGAACGGGTCTCCAGGAAGTAAAAGCAAATATAGTCGCTTTTCCTTCTTCATAAATTAATCCTTCCCCATCTGTTGCAAAAGGTTCTATCGCAAAAGTCATGCCTGGCTTAATAACCGCTTTAGAATGATTATCATAATTGGGTATTATAGGCGAAGTATGAATTTTATGAGGCCCTAACCCATGCCCAGATAAATTTTTTACAGCTTTAAAACCATAAGAAGAAATGGTTTGATCAATCGTATAACCAATTTCCCGCACAGGTAATCCAACCTTAACTATTTGTTCAGCATTCAAAAGTGCTTCTTCTACAGCTTGGATAAGTTTTTGATATTTATCCGACAAATCAACTGTCACTGCGCAATCACCGATAGCTCCTTTATAACACACACCAACATCAAGTTTAATTACTTGATCAGAGAAAATGACGTCTTCACCCGGATAAATCAAATAATGTGCCGCCACATGATTTAAGGCCATTTGAGGAGGAAAAGCGGGTTTAGCTCCCAAATCGAAAATTTTCGCTGAAATTTTGTCCATTACGTCTTTATAGGAAGCTCCTTTTTTTATAAGGCTTTTTCCATACGCACGAACTTGACCTGCTAATTCTCCTGCGCGAATAAAATTTTGCTTGTAGATTTGCTGCATAATTAATTTTCTTGTCTAATTTCTGGTTTTTACAAATTCAAATATGCCGTCTCCTATCATTAGGAGGTAATTAAATTCAACGGAAATTTGAAGATAAAATTTTATGGCAGATTAGTTTACAATTAAGAAAAAACCAAAATCGCAAGCTATCTACTTTGACTTATAAATGTTTTTTTATTTTAAATCGATTAAAAGAAATATCCTAGTTGTAATTCAATTTCTTGCCGAAAAACAGGGAAATTGTCGACAAGACGTTTTTTATATTCGAGCGATAAAACCAATTTTTCAGTGAGCATTTTGCCTACTTGAATGTCAAAAGGAACAAACCAAGTTCGATGTTTCCAATTATACCGAATTTTTGGGGCAAGCGTAACAAACCAGTTATAAGGTAAATCAAAGTTGAATATAGGTTCAAGACAAGTTTGATTAATCGAACGACGTGATCTAGCTCCCCCTATATCAAAGTCTTGTCGCACGAGAAATGCGCACCAGGCCCCGTTTATCCAATTTTTCAAATCATATTTAAACGAAAAAGTTGGAAGCATTTGATATTTGCCTGAACCTAAGTTTTTCCCTTGCGCAGTCGGAAAACACAGCTTTAATCCAAAAGCAAATGTCCATTTCCCGTAAGTGGGAGTAATAAATAATGCTTGAAATGAAAGATCGGATAATCCCCTTTCATGTTTTTTTGGAGAAAGAATCATATAATGATATCCTACGAGTTTTTTGATGCGAATATCGGTATAAGGAAGATCAACGCGAGTAGATACAACCCAACGCTCATTCAAATTGAAAGGCTTATCTGCTCGCAAAGTAAATGTTTGCGCTCTGGAAAATTCGCTGATATCTTGATATTTACAAAATAAAACTAATCTCGGTAAAGGTTTTGTGAAATCTTGCCCATTATTAATTTTCCCCTTCCCTGATTCTGCGAAATTATAAATGGTCATTAATAAAGAAATTGCTAAAAAATAAAAAATACAATTGGTAAATTTCATGATAAAATGGTAACCGTTATAAAATTTAAAGATGCTTATTTTATGTATTCGAATATAAAATGAGTAAAGAGCGATTAAGTAGCAATCTTTGAAAAAGAGAAATGTGCAAAAAGGCAAAACAACCAAGAACACATCTAAAATCATAACATTTTGCTGATTTATAAATAGAAAATGGTTAAACGGTAGAAATTATAAAACTTAAAAACGTAACCAATTCATTAAAAAACTCATCTCTTGTTCAACTTGCAAAATAACTGATGTTATTATTTTAAATAATCTCATAACGATAAAAAATGCCGCTATTAAAAAGTCAAGCTAGCAACGCTCGTAATCAATTTTGCCACCTTAAAACCCACGACAATATAAAGAATTTTTATTAATAGAGTCAAAACAATTCACTCTAACAGCAAGCTAGAAAGTTCGAACAATTTATGTAACTCCTGATTAGGTCATAAAACTCTTAGTAATAAAATCAAAAACAAACTTGGAAATAAATGAAGATGTCAATTTTACATAAAATTTATCTTCCTCTCTCTAAATTTTTTTTTATAGTTATTCTTGCAAGGCTACCGTATTTAAAATATCTCTTCTAAAAAAATAAAAAAAATTAGTTCTTAAAATAAGATAAAGTTTATTCTGTGTAACAGAATATAATACATAGAAGGAAAAACTTACTAAAATATTGGAAATATTCATATAATT
>NZ_BCPZ01000143.1:0-1071 GCF_001950615.1 Candidatus Protochlamydia sp. W-9 | reverse complement strand
CCATTTTGACCTCTCATGTCATATTAAACATTAGCTTGGGAAAACAAATGTTTTAAATGATGCAGAGGTCCTTTGTCATTTAAATTTTATTCTTCTTATTTATTATCAAAGAGATAAATTCAAAATTCAGGTTATTAGAGTTCTTCTGAAACCTAATTTTTAAGTTCATAATTGTATAATCCTGCTAAAAGATTAAAGCGTAGCCAAATCTTTTTCTCCTATTTCGATAACGATCGGAGATAATTTTGAACCGCTTTAACATTCCTATCACGTTCTCTACAAGAACACGTTTTTTAACCAGAACAGTATTTCTCTTCTTATCTTCCTTGGAAGGTCAGAGGATTTTTCTTACTTTTCTTTTTGGGTAAAACCGTTTGAATTTGTACCTTTTGCAAGCCTTGATAACCCATGTCTACTGCCACCTTTATTCCGGAATGAATTCCTGTCTTTGATTTTTAAAGAGGCGATAGTCGTGGCATTTTCCATTCTCATCGCTCGTACAGATGATTTCTGCCGTTGTACTATTGACAATCATCTGAGTCTTCAGAGTCTGTCGTTTCTTCTTCCCTGAGTAGTCTTGTTTTTGCTTTTTTTGGCCTTTCAACAGGACTCTCAGTAGCGTCTACTAAAATCAATTCCTATTCGACATCGCTTTTTTACTAACGCTTTGCAGCCAGGTCAATTGAGATGTCCGCTTTTAATCGATGTGTTCTCAACAAAACGCATGTTGTCATCACAATGACTTTCACTTACCCCATCTAAATTACGTTTCAACTAGTTCGTATAGATGCAGAGAAATTGATTCCATTATTTGACATTGCCCTGCAAAAAAGCTCCAACAGAAAATAGAATAATCATGCTATTCTTTAAAAAAAGGAAAACAATATGAAAAAAAGATCTACAGAAGAACAAAGTCAAAAAAGTGGTAAGCCCAGCTGCTAAGCGACTTTGTGCTAAATGGATGCTAGAAAACAATCGATTGAGCCAAAGACGGGCTTTTAAATTGTTGGATTTCATCGATCAGTTGGGCGATAGTTATAGAAAAGGCAAGGAAATGAACAAGAGAAAGCA
>NZ_BCPZ01000142.1:0-15711 GCF_001950615.1 Candidatus Protochlamydia sp. W-9 | reverse complement strand
CTCTATTTGCTTATCTTTTGGATAAAAGAGGAGAAATCACAGGAATTGCTTTTATTGATTTTCCATCGATAGATGTTTGCCACAATAAACGCATAAAAAGAAACAAGGTCTTTAAAGGTTTAGCAAAGAGGGGGAAAAACAACTTCAGGGTGGTTTTTCGGGTTTAAATTGCATCTCATGATCAATTAAAGAGGAGAAATTTTGGCTTTTCAGCTAACTCCTGGAAATGTTGCTGATGTTTCTATTGCCGAAACTTTGTCGAAAGGGGTTTTTGGGAAACTATTTGGTGATAAGGGGACTATTTCAAAAGCCTCTTTGCAAGCTCTGCCGAAATATGTCCTGACCTGCCCCCAAAAAATTAATTCATGTTAAGATGGATAAAATTTTAATTAAGGAGCAAAAAAATGCGTAAAAGTCGGTTTTCTGAAGAGCAAATTATTTCTATTTTAAGCGAAATGGAAACTGGGTGTAAATTTCTAGAGCTTTGCCGAAAGCACAATGTGACACCCAATACCTTTTATAAATGAAAAGCTAAATTTGGCGGCATGACAGTTTCGGAAGCCAAGCATCTAAGGGCCTTAGAAGAAGAAAATGCAAAGCTAAAAGCGATGCTTGCGGAAGCGCTATTAGACAATCAAGCCCTTAAGGTTATTATCTCAAAAAAGTGGTAGGCTCACAAGCTTAAAGAGAAGTGGCCGGTTATCTGAAAAAGCGTCTTGAGATAAGCGAAAGAAGAGGCTGTGAACTCATCAAAGTGGCGCGATCGACCATGCATAAAAATCATGCTCGAGAGAACAAAGGCTTAAAAAAGCGTATTTTTAGATTTCTTTAAAGCATCAAAGCTATGGCTATAGAAGAATCGCCGCTCTTCTTAAAAAAGAAAGATGGTCCGCCAATCATAAAAAAGTTTATCGCCTATCCATCGAAGAGTCGTTGAGTTTAAAAAGAAGAGTTAAGAAGAAGTTTGCCAATTGATAGAGAGAACCACTTGAAAAATGTCACCGACCAAATCAAAGATGGGCAATGGATTTTATGTCGGACAGTTTGGCTTCAGGCAAGAAAATCCGAATGCTAACTATTATATATGTTTTTTCAAGAGAATGTCCAAGCGATGGTAGTGGGAACCTCTATGCCAAGCTACCGAGTAATTGAGGGTTTGGATCGTTTGAGCTTGATAAAAGAACTGCCAGAAAGCATCACAGTAGACAATGGGGCTGAGTATACTTCAAAAATTATTCAAAAATGGGTCAAAGAAAAAGGCATCGAACTGAATGATATTCCACCAGGGAAGCCAAGAAAGAATGGCTACATTGAAAGTTTCAATGGAAAAATCAGACAAGAATATTTAGATCAACATTTATTTTTAGACTTACAGGAAGCACAAGAAATTACAGAAGCTTGGAGGATTGAATACAATGAAGAGCAGCCGCCTAAGCTCGCTTGGGTATTCGACTCAAGCGGAATTCACTAGAGAATATTTTCTTAAACAAAAAATGACGGAAAACAATAAAAGTATGGGTTTATCATTGGATTACATTCTTAGGGTAGGTCAATTTTGCCTCTTCTGTCTAAAAAGTAAGCAAATAAAGGAATAAAAAATTAATTTTTGATTAATGATATTATGCGTCACCTACTCGCCATTCAGGATGCCTTGTGTTTGTAATTCATTCTCAAAATATTTTACAAAAAAAGTTTTACAAAGTTTGGGATTTTTTGTATTTGTTCTTACAAATTCTACTGTAAATCCACATTTTTTATAAAATTCAGGTGCCTGGAATGCATTTGTCACCAAATTAATATTATTAAATCCTTTATTTTTGAAATGATTTTCTAAAGTTTCAAGTAATTTTCTTCCATAGCCTCTGCCACGATAAGGTTTATCTACCCAGACATCATCAACATAAATTTCTGAAAATGCAGTGAAGGCATTTAAAATGCCTAATATATTATCTTCGTTATTTCTCAATATTATTGATAATTTCTTATAATTGACGTCGATGCCATGTAAGCTTTCATATTCCACAAAACTTTTTCTCATTTTATTTTCTATATCTGCAGGAAGCTCATTCATAAATTCTATTTTGCAATTTTTCATATGGTAATCCTCACAAACTATTAAGATGTAATATCTGTAAAATTTAATCCAAAATTTTCTTGAATCCAATTGTCATTGTAAATCATGTTTAAATACTTTTGTCCAAAATCTGGTGAAATTCCAACAATTTTGGATCCGGAAGGAATTCGATTTTGATAAACTTGAATACCTTGTAAAACTGTGCCACTTGATCCACCTAAAAATAATCCATGTTTATTTAGCATTATGCGGCACATGATTACAGCATCGCGTTCTTCTATCATTAAAATTTCGTCAATTAGATGTTCATTGACAATTTCAGGACGTCTACTAGTTCCTATTCCAGGAATAAATCTTTTTTTTGAAGGAAATCCAAAAGTGACTGAGCCTACTGTGTCAACAGCAATAATTTTAGTTTGTGGTGCATATTCTTTAAAGAAAGAAGCACAACCCATTAGAGTTCCAGTTGTTCCTGCACCGATAAAAAGATAATCTATTTCAGGTATTGTTTTAAAAATATCTTCAGCTGTTCGAGAATAGTGTGCATAGGGATTGAATTGATTAGCATATTGATTGAGCCAGATGTAGTTGGAATCATTTTTTAATAATTGTTCTATATATTTAATCCGTGAAGCAAGATATCCTCCATTACCATCTTTTTCAGTAATTTTAGTTAAAGTAGCCCCATAAATTTTGATAAGTTTTTCATTTTCAGGAAGAATATTGGGATCTGTAACACAAGTAAACGAATAGCCTTTTTCCTTACAAAGGATACTTAATGCGACTCCTAAATTTCCAGAAGATGATTCAATTATTTTAGTATTAGGTTGAATTTTTCCCGCTTGCTCAAGTGTTTCGATAAGACCCCGCGCTGTCGTTAGCTTTATCGATCCAGCAATGTTTAATCCCTCAAGTTTAATATAAACTTCTGAATGGGGAATAAAATTAGAAAATTTATAGAATATAGGAGGGCTTGCAATTTCACTAATTGATTTGATAATCATGACACCTTATAATGAATATTCTATCATACTGTTAAGAAATTTAGGTTCAAAATAGGTAGAATTAGGTTCTAAAATTTTACCCTCTCTAGCCTTTTCTAATATAATTTCACAAGGGTCAGAAGAAATAACAAATCCGACTTGTTCAACGCTCCGTACGAGATCTTTTAAAGAAGAAATATTACATTCTTCAAATATCATCTTAAGAAGCGGATTATTCGTATAACTTGAAAAATTTAAAATTTTTTTGAGAAAAAATTCTCTAAATATTTCAATTCCTAATCTTTTTTGATCGTTTTTTTGAATAAATTGAGGTCTTAAAGAAAGATTAAACCATTGATTATTAAATAACATTTGAAAATTATGGTTTTTAGTCGGGGGTGCTGAAGGAGTTGCGGTTAGTTTCATTTCAAATAAATGACAAATTCTTTCTAAAAATAAATGAGGTTCTATAGGCAAATGATTCAACAAGATTCCTTTATTGCGTGTATTGACTCCAGGGCCATAAAAAATGGTTGCCATAATTCCAGATTGCTTAGCATCTATTTTATGATGGTTGTGGTAATAATTCAATAGTGCTGAAAGCCGATGATGGCCATCAGCTACGCATAAGGGGCTTGAAAATCGAAAATTTAAATTACTTATATGAGATTTTAATAATCGATGGGTAATTTCCGGTGCTATTTCTCTCTCTTCAACTATTTCAGTTTGAAGAAGAAGATCGGCTATTTTTTTTTCAAAAAAACTATCGTCAGTAATCAATAAAATTGGATTTTTTTGTTTGCGTTCTTTTACCAAATTTTCATAGAGAGCTGGAATCCTATCTTGATAGATTTGTTCATGAGGAACTATATTTCCACTGATAATATTTTCAAAAGGAATGGAACAGACAAGGCCTGTGCTTAAATTTAATTTTTTTTTAACTTGATATAAATAAAAACTCGCTGGAGATTCTTTCCAGGCGTTTTTTATAAAACCTTTAAATGGAAGTGTATTTATCATAATAAATAATATATTTTTGAATAATTTTTAAATTGTGATGTGGATTTTAGCTTGAGAGAAATTTTATGTGAACTAAAAATTTTACTTGTTATTAAATTAATATAGTTGTGATTCCTATCCGCGAAACGCTAATAAACTGTTATTTTATTTTGCATTAAATATTTTTATATGTGAAGATACTCCCGGAAATCAAAGCATTTGGCTTTGTTGAGGTAAAGTAAACTTTAAAATTTTATTTACACTGACTTAAAAAAATCATGATTACTCCCAATTCAATCTTAGTTTTAGATGACGGATCTTATTATCTAGGAAATTTTCTAAGTTCTCAAGGTGAAACAAGGGGAGAATTGTGCTTTAATACTTCAATGACTGGCTACCAAGAGGCAATTAGCGATCCATCTTATTATGGTCAAATTGTGGTCTTTACTTTTCCATATATAGGAAATACTGGAATAAATTCGAAGGATCATGAATCAAACCAAATCCATTTAAAAGGTTTAGTAATTGCCAACGAAATCACAGCCCCCTCCAGCCAACGAAGTGAAAGCCATTTAGCGAAATGGCTGAAAGACTATAACATCGTAGGAATTTGTAACGTTAATACTAGAAATTTGGTAAAAAAAATTAGGGATGCTAGAAGGCCGATTCAATGCATGATAGGATCTTTTAGTGAAAATAAAAAAAAAGACATTATTCATTCGCTGCATATGCAGCTCCAAGATGGGAAGGGACTTTCAGGAGAAAATTATTCTATTCGCGTTCAAAATGACAAAAAGTTATTGTTCCACAATGTTTCAATGAACTCCAAAAAAAAAATCGTCATCTTAGATTTCGGTTTAAAAAAAAGCATTCTCCAAGCGTTTCAATTAGAAGAATTCGAAATAATCCTCTTATCGGGAAATTCGCCTCTAAAGCAAATATTAGATCATCAACCAGCCGGCATTATTCTCTCGAACGGCCCTGGAGATCCAAGATCGACTGTTATCGACAAAAGCTATACCATAAACAAAATCATAGATCTAGAAATTCCTTTATTAGGAATATGCCTAGGATTTCAGTTAATTGGCTTGTCTTTAGGGGGCATGGTCTCACAGTTACCATGCGGTCATCACGGAAGCAATCATCCAGTCTATGATCTAGCCTTAAAAAAAATCTTGATTACTTCTCAAAATCATGAATTTCAACTTCTTTCTGATTCTCTTCCCGCATTTGTCAAACCTTCGCATATATCTCTCTTTGACAATAGTTTAGAAGGATTTACTTTAGAAAAAAAACCTGTGATTGCTGTGCAATTCCATCCTGAAGGAAACCCGGGCCCTAATGATTGCGCTTTTATTTTCAAAAATTTCTTAGATTTAGTTAGACAATATGCCAAAAAGAACTGATATAAAAAATATTCTCATCATTGGATCGGGGCCAATTATTATCGGGCAAGCTTGCGAATTTGACTACGCTGGCACACAGGCCTGTATTGCTCTTAAAGAAGAAGGCTATCGAACAGTATTAATCAATTCAAATCCTGCTTCAATCATGACGGATCCGCATATCGCAGATGTGACTTATATTGAATCCATTACTCTTGAGGTAGTCAAAAAGATTATTCAAAAAGAGAAAATTGACGCTATTTTAACGACTGTCGGTGGACAGATGGGATTAAATTTAGCGTGCGAATTAGACCAAGATAATTTTTTAGAAGAAGCAGGGGTTATACTCATTGGAGCTGACAGGAAAATTATTGAAAGAGCGGAAAATAGAAAGAAATTTCAAGAGTTAATTCAAGAAATTAATTTAGAAACACCCCTTGGATATGAAATAAATGAGTTAGATGATGCTTATGAAATTTTAAATAAAATTAATTTCCCGTTGATCATTCGTTCCTCATTTACTTTGGGTGGAAAAGGGGCTGTTATTGTCAATAATTTTGAAGAATTTGAAACTGCAATTCGAAAAGGACTAAAAATATCTCCTGTTGGAAATGTTTTGATCGAAGAATCCATCATAGGCTGGAAAGAATTCGAATTAGAGCTTATTCGCGATAAAAATGATAATTGCATTGTGATTTGTTCAATCGAAAACGTTGATCCCATGGGAATTCATACTGGAGATAGTATTGCAGTGGCGCCTGCACTTACTCTTACTGATAAAGAATTCCAAATAATGAGAGATCAAGCATTTTTAATCATTAGAGCTGTGGGGGTTGAAACAGGGGGTGCCAATGTACAATTCGCAGTCAATCCTAAAGATGGTCGCTTGGTAGTTATTGAGATGAACCCAAGAGTTTCAAGATCCTCAGCTTTAGCATCAAAAGCAACAGGATATCCTATAGCAAAAATAGCAGCAAAATTGGCTGTAGGTTATACTTTAGATGAAATTTCAAATGAATTAACAGGCAATATTTCAGCAGCATTTGAACCATCCATCGACTATATCGTTACAAAAATCCCTAGATTTGATTTTGAAAAATTTCCAAGTGTGATCGACAGCCTTCATATTTCTATGCAATCTATGGGAGAAGTAATGGCAATTGGAAGATCTTTTCGAGAGTCTTTTCAAAAAGCCATAAGGTCATTAGAAAAAGGTTATGAAGGGCTTAATTTCCCTATTTCTCAAGCATCTGTATACCCTAGGGATTTAATAGAGAAAATTAAAGTTCCTTCTTCATTAAGGTTCTTTTACATTGCGGAAGGCTATAGAAAAGGATTAACTAGTCAGGAAATCAATGAACTCTCAGGATGGGATTTGTGGTTTTTGGAAGAAATTAAAGCCTTAATTGATATAGAAAAATATCTTCAGAGCAAGGGTTTACCTAGAACTAATGAAGAATGGGCATTCGTTAAATCCGCAGGATTTTCAGATAAACGAATTGCTCAACTCACAGGTTCAAGCTTAGAGGATGCGCTTAAAATGCGTCTTCGATATAATTTGTATCCTTCTTGTTTTAGAATTGATAGCTGCGCTGGACAATTTCAAGCTCAAACAAATTACTTGTATTTAACATATCAAAAATATTCGAATTTTGAAAATGAATCAGAAAAGCAAAATTCAAAGCAAAAAAAAATCATTATTTTGGGAAGTGGTCCTAATTGTATAAGCCAAGGAATTGAATTTGATTATTGTTGCGTGCATGCAGCTCAAGCTATAAAAGCACTTCAATATCAAGTGATTATGATCAACTGTAATCCGGAAACAGTTTCTACTGATCATACTATATCAGATAAATTGTATTTTTCACCATTAGTAGAGGAGGAGATAAGCGAAATTATCAGACAAGAAAATACAGATGAAAATCTTTTGGGTGTTATGATCCAGTTTGGAGGGCAAACCTCTTTAAAACACGCCTATTTTCTAACTAAAAATAGTTTTCCACTCATTGGAACACAATATCATTCAATTCATCTAACAGAAGATAGAGACAAATTTCGAGAAATTCTGAAGCAACTTCGAATTAATCAACCCTATAATTTAATCGCTAATGACAGAAAAGCAATTGTAGAAAATGTTCTGAAAATTGGATTCCCTGTGATCTTACGCCCTTCTTATGTCATTGGCGGCAAGGGAATGGAAATTATATCCTCTCTTGAAGATTTAGAACACAGTCGGACTTATCGCATGATCGACTCCTTTAAACCTATTCTAATTGAGAAATATTTGGATGATGCAATAGAGGTTGAAATTGATGCATTATCCGATAAAAACGCAGTTTGTATCGTTGGAGTTGTAGAACATTTTGAAAAAGCAGGGATTCATTCTGGCGATTCTCATTTCTCTTTTCCACCTTTTTCTTTGGATAAAACAAAAATCGAGTTATTAATAAATATTACGAATAATATTTCAAAATACTTAAAAGTAAAAGGATTAATTAATATTCAATTTGCAATTCAATCTGACAAAATATATGTTTTGGAAGTCAATCTTAGAGCCAGTCGAAATATTCCTTTTTTATCAAAAGCTACTCACGTCCCTATTTCTCAGCTTGCTGCCAAAGTTGCATTGGGTTTAACACTTGAAGAGTTAAAAATGCCACAAATACTTAACTTTAAAAATTTCTATTTTAAACAGCCTATTTTTTCTTTTTCAGCGCTTCCTAATGCCAAATATAACTTAGGCCCTGAAATGAGATCGACCGGTGAACAAATGCATATTGGGAAGAATTTTGAGGAAGCTTTTAAAAAATTAACGCTTTCTATGAAAACTAATAAAAGAGATTTTATTTTAATCTATGGCAACATTAATTGTTTAAATCTTATTGAGGAGTTAATCCATAGTTTTTCAAGTCAAGAGATTAAATTTTTTGTTAACTGTGAGGAGAAAGAGTTTGTAAATGAAAAATTGACTCCTTATATTTTGAATGAATCTATTCAATGTTATCTCGATAAAGTATATTTAGTATTGGATCTTACAACCAATAATTTCAGGAAGGAGCTTCGTAGCTATAATGAATTTTATAAAATAATATTAATTGATAACATGGAAATTATTAAGTTGATAATGGGTTTTAAGATAAATGAATTACAAATAGATTTCAAAAGTCTTCAAGAATGGAATGAATCAGAAAAACCTTCCTTTATTTATGATAAAGTTATTCCCACTTGCTAAAGTTGAGTTAAAGGATTTAAAAAATGACTGTCCAAAAAGACCCTAAAAATATCCTAAAAGATGGAAAATTTCCAAGCAATCCCGCAGTACCCATTGAAAGTATAGCAGATTTTCTCGAAAAGCAAGCAAAGCAAAATCCCGACAAAATTGCAGTCATATTCAATAGTGAATATCTTACATATTCTAGTCTTAATTTAAAAATAAACCAACTTGCATATAGTATTTCGCAACATCTCAGCGAAACAAAGACAGTCGTTTGCATTGCCTTAGATAGATCAATTGATTTAGTGATATGCATTCTTGCTACTTTAAAAGCAGGTGGAACGTATGTTCCTTTAGATCTTCATCATCCCAAACAAAGACACAAATACATTATAAATGATTGTCGCCCTACTCTTTTGATAACATCGAAAAATTTAAAAGAACATTTTAATGAATTTGAATGTAAACAATTTTATTATAGTCTATCTGAAGAAGTACCCTGTGACTTAAAAAAAAGTGCACGTCTGCCTCATATTTTTCCTGATCAGCTTGCCTACATCTTGTATACATCAGGATCGACAGGGCAGCCTAAAGGTGTCATGATCTCTCATAAAAGCTTAATCAATTTTTTAAAAAGTTTCACTGATTTAGTTTCTTTGAAAAAAACAGATCGTTTTTTATCTGTTACAACACCTTCTTTTGATATTTCAATGCTTGAGTATCTTGGTCCTTTAATTACAGGGGGAACTTTGATACTAGCTTCTCATGATATTACTAATCAAGGAAGTTGCCTTTTAGTACTTTTAGAAAAACAAAAAACAAACATCATGCAAGCGACGCCCATCACGTGGCAAATTCTCTTGGAAGCAGGCTGGTATCCCATTCCCGATTTTAGAGTCTTGTGTGGAGGAGAGCCCTTACCTGCGAAACTCTTTAAAAAATTGCTAACCTATTCGATTAGGTTATGGAATTTATATGGACCAACTGAGACAACTATTTGGTCTACCTTTGCAGAATATACTTCTAAAGATAGCAATAAAGAGATTGCCATAGGATTTCCAATACCAAATACGCAAGTCATATTAGTTGCACATGAAGATTCGAGAAAAACAGAATTATGCATTTCAGGATCGGGCGTTGCTTTGGGATATTGGAATCGGCCTGATTTAACAGCAGAAAAATTTATCCCCAATTCTTATTCTTCCTCTTCATTGCATCAACGAATGTACTGTACGGGAGATACAGCAACAAAGCTAGAAGATGGTTCTTTAAAGTATATTGGTAGATTGGACAATCAAGTGAAAATTCGAGGTTATAGAGTCGAATTAGAAGAAATCGAATCTTATCTCAACAACCACAATGACATTACATGTGCAATTGTTCAAGCTGAGCTCACACATCAGAATTACCATAAACTTGTCGCCTACGTTATCCCTAAAAATAAACAATTTCAAAAGAAGATTTTTATCAAAGAAATTAAAAATTTCCTTGTGAAGAATCTACCTGAATATATGGTTCCTCAACAATATAAGTTTATTGAGCAATTTCCCTTAACATTCAATGGTAAAGTGGATCGAAAGAGAATTGTAGAAGCTTTGGAAATACAAGAAGTAGATACTAAACCACTTGAAATTCCCTCTTCTTTTTTAGAAGAATTATTAACAAAAATATATCAAGAGGAATTACAAATAGAAGATCTAGGGGTTGAGGATGATCTATTTGGATTTGGACTTGATTCTTTGAGCTGTTTAAAAATCACAATTAAGCTAAAATTCCATCAGTTTGATGTGAATGAACGCACACTATTCTCGTGCAATACAATTAAAAAACTTGCCAAATATATTGAAGAAAAAACATATAAGACTTCCACAACTCCTTTAAGCATTCTGAAACATAGCGAAAAAGCAGCTCTCGCATCTTTTTCTCAGCAGCGTTTATGGTTAATGGATCATCTTCTGCCTTCTAAAGGACTCTATAACCTCGCTTATGCCTTTCGCATCAAGGGATATTTTAGCTATTTAAAGTTTGAAAATACGATCAAATGTCTTATCTCTAGGCATGAAACCTTTAGAACTATTTTTCTAGAAAAAGAGGGAGAAGTTTTTCAACAGGTTCTACCGGAAGAAAATTTTCCTCTAAATATTGAAAAATATTCAATTAAGGATACACTCGATGTAGATGTAGAGCAGCTCCTTGCTGAGCAAGCAAAGAGGCCTTTCATTTTATCATCCGCCCCTCTTTTTAGAATCTGCCTTATTAACTTGAATTCTAAAGATCACATTGTTTCTTTTGTCATTCATCACATTCTCATCGATGAATGGTCTCTTGGAATATTTTTTGATGAATTTAAAAAAATTTATTTGGATGAAAATAATTTTAGCAATCTCCCTCCTTTGAATATTCAAAATATCGATTTTAGCATTGCACAAAGAAAGTACGTAGAAAGTAAACAATTATTAGCTCAATCTGAGTTTTGGCAGAAACAATTAGAAGACATTATTCAGGAACCATTAATTCATACCAATCGCAAACGCACAGAAAATGGTGGTTATCATACTGCACAGTTTACCCATTTGATCCCCACCTCTTTATTTTCTTCTTTACAAAAGATAGCAGACCAAGCAAAAGTGACATTATTTATGACTTTAGCTTCTGTATTAAGTGTCTTTTTATACCGTTATTCCAATAGCCCAAATAATGTTATTGGAACTCCGATAGCCAATAGACATTATCCTGAAGTTAAAAACCTCATTGGTTTTCTCGTCAATATGGTTGCTCTTAAATCTACGTTCACAGATCAAATGAGTTTTGCGGAAGTCTTATCACAAATGCGCACAACAGTCTTAGATGCGTATGAAAATCAAGATCTTCCTTTTGAGCATGTCGTTAATAGCTTGAATATTAAACACAATTTGGGAATTCACCCTATTTTCCAAATTGTTTTAATTTTACAAAATTCTGATCAAAAACTTTCATTGACAGGATTGGATATTGAAGAGATTGAGGTTGAAAAAAAATTTAATAATCCCTCAGCTTTTGATTTAACATTATGGGCTAGGGAAAAAAAAGAAGGTTTAGAGTTGAGGTTTGAATACGCTGAAGAACTTTACGAGAAAGAGACAATTCAGTGGTTTGGCAAGTATCTTGAAAATATTATCGAAGCAGTCGTAGCTAATCCTAGAGAAAAAATTAATAATATTTCACTTTTTTCTCTTTCACAGCTTACTGAATCTATCCATAAAGGATCTGAGAACTCTTTTATTCCTGATGATGGCGTCATTGAACGGCTTAAAAAATATGCAGAGAGCCATTCCTCAAAAATATGCGTTATTTTTAAAGATCATTACATAACATATGGCGTGATTTTACAACAGGTTAATTTTTTAGCGGAACATTTGAGCTCTTATGCCATTGAACTGGAAGATCCCATTTGCGTCTTAGGCGAACGTAATATCGAATTCCTAATTTCGATTCTCGCGATTTTAAAAATTGGTGCAACTTACGTTCCAATCGATCCTAAATTACCGAAAGAGCGTATCCAAAATATATTAATTAGTTGTCGTCCATGCTTGATTCTTACGAATTCCGAACTTAAAAATCTATGCGAGGAACTAGTTTCCAATGGAATCCCTATCAGGACAATTGACAAACTATTGCAAACTCCTTTAAGACAAAAGTTTACCCATAAAAACCATCTTTATCCTTCTAATCGGCTTTCATATATCATTTTTACATCAGGATCCACAGGAAATCCAAAGGGAGCTATGGTTGAACATTATGGAATGCTCAACCATTTATATGCTAAAATCAATGACTTACAACTCACTTCTAATGATATTATTGCTCAGACAGCTACCCAAGCTTTTGACATTTCAATATGGCAATTTTTAGTCGGCATTTTTATAGGTGCTTCGACCTGGATTTGCCCTACAGAAGAATTTTGGGACTCGCACCAATTTTTACTATCTTTAAAGAAGCATTGTATTACCATTGCACAGACGGTACCAAGTCATATCGTGATGCTCTTGGATACCGTCCAGAACTCTTCTAAATTAATATATGGCTTATCCCTTCGCTATCTTATTTCCACAGGAGAGCCATTACATGCTTCTTTAGTTATTAGATGGTTCAAATCATTTGTGAATATATCGATTGTAAATGCTTATGGACCAACGGAATGTTCTGATGATGTCACACATTATCAATTGATGAAGGAAGAAAAAAAACTAAACGATGTGATCCCTATCTCTGGAGTAGTAAACAATGTTATGCTTTATTTTCTTGACCCTTTCTATAGTTTCACTCCTTATGGAGCAAGTGCAGAATTATGTATTGGGGGGCCAGCGGTTGGCAGAGGCTACCTAAATGATCCTGAAAAAACCGCTATCACTTTTTTACCCGATCCCTTTTTTTCCTTGCATGGGTCTCGCATGTACCTAACCGGAGATCTTGTCCGTGTTAATTTTGCTGGCGACATTTTATTCTTAGGAAGAATAGATTCTCAAGTGAAAATTCGAGGCTACCGCATAGAACTTGAAGATATCGAAGAGCACTTAGAAAGCCATCCTAGAGTTAAACGAGCTAAAGCTGTTCTATTAAATTCTTCTGAAAATAAAAATAAAATTATTGCATATCTTGTATGTGATTTTTGCCTTACTCTTAAGCAAGATCAACAAGCTTTTGCATTTGAAATTCGCGAGTTCCTCTCCAATAAATTACCTTCTTACATGATACCCTCTTATTTTATTTTTATTGATAATTTTCCTCTAAATATCAATGGTAAGATAGACCACAAAAAACTTCCAGTTCCAAATAGTAGAGTTGATAAAGAAGATGATACGCCACCTCGTAACCATACAGAACATTTACTACTGTCCTTGATTAGAAAATTGCTTAAAGTCAATAAAGTTGGAATCTTTGACAATTTTTTTGATTTAGGGGCAAATTCATTGCTTGCGATTACTTTGTCTTCTGAAATTAAAAAGCACTTTAATCGTTCAATTTCTATCATTGATGTTTTTAAATATCCAACAATAGTTGAATTAGCTAAAAGTATTCATATCCAAAATGTTGAGAATAATTCAATTCATAAAATTCATTCAGGTAGTTCTTCCTCACCCATTCTATTTCTGATGCATGCTTCCGATGGATTAACATTTGCTTATTCTCATTTAGCTTCTTGTGATTTTGAATTTTCAATTTATAGCCTTAAAAATCCTCGATTCGGGCAGGGAGGCTCACAATTTTTCACTCTTGAAGAAATGGCTCATTATTATATGAATCAAATACGAAAAGTACAACCACATGGCCCTTACTATTTAGGAGGATGGTCTTTTGGGGGGTGCTTAGCATTTGAGATAGCAGCACAATTAGAAAATCTGAATGAGACGATTGAGCATGTATTTTTAATAGATAGTTTTGTAGATTCTGCAGTTTCTGATAGTATTGATCAGAGCACAATTGATGAGATACTCGAGAATTATGGCATTAAGATAGGCAGTACAGAAAATAAGTTATTTTCTGATGAAATGATAAATAATCACTTTTTATTAACTAAATATCAACCAAAATTTAGAGAATTTAATGTCACTTTATTAAAAGCCGTGTATTCTACAAGCCATTTTCCTTCTATTGATCCTTATAATGGCTGGAGGCATTTAGTAAAAAACCTAAACTGGGTAGAGCTTCCTGCTTGCCACTACGATGTGTTTTCTGTAAAAAAGAGTTTGGAAATTATTGTAAAAAATTTAACTCAAATTATTAAAACAAACGCATGATAAAAAAAGTAGAAACACCAACATTTAAACTGTCTTCAAACAATATTCACGTCTGGACGAGTCATCTTAAAACCCTTACTCATACATCTTTGCTTGATGATGGCTTCCTTTTATTAGAAGAAAAATTAAGAAAGATGCGATTTGCAACTCAATGGTTAAAAGAAAAATTTTTATATTCTCATGTAATATTACGGTTGCTTATATCTAAATATTTGCAAGTTCCTCTTTCAGAAATCAGGTATAAATATGGAATGTATGATAAACCTTTTTTTAATTTGAAAGGTAAAACTTTTATTTTCAATATGTCTCATTCTAACGAATGGGTAGCTTATGGATTTTCTATAACTAGCAATATAGGGATTGATATTGAAGAATATGCTAAGGAATTTTCTGTAATTGAGCTGAGTCGTGCTGTATTTAATCAAGATGAGCAAAAGCATCTCATGACAATTAACTCAGGCAAGAGAAAAGCATATTTTTTACGTATATGGACAGCGAAAGAAGCTTTTCTGAAAATGCTTGGAATAGGAATAGGTGATTTTCTTGGATCTATTTATTTTGATAATAATTGGAATGCTTTTTTACCAGGAATGGCCTATCATCAGAAGAACTATGCTATAACAGGAAAAATACAACATGTTATCCATAAGCAACATATTGTATCTGTTTCATTTAGTACAGTTCCAGATGTTATTATTTATCAGGAGCTTAAAGATGTGAAAGATCTTTTCACTCGGAGTTATGGATAAGAACGTATAGTGTAAGTCCTCATGACTCTATAATTTTTACTTTAAACAGTTGACATTGCCTCGCAAAAAAGGTCCAACAGAAAGTAGAAAATCATGTTATCCTTTAAAAAAAGGGAAACAGTATGAAAAAAAGATTCACAGAAGAACAAATCATTAAAATCCTAAAAGGAGTTGACTCTAAAATACCTCTTGCAGAAGTTTGTCGCAAGCACGGAGTCAGCACAGCTTCTTATTATAAATGGAAAGCAAAGTTTAGTGGGATGGATGTTTCCGAAGCTCAACGATTAAGGAGCCTTGAATCTGAAAATACTAAGTTTAAAAGACTTGTTGCTGACCAAGCTTTAGATATTGTGGCTTTAAAGGATGTCTTGTCAAAAAAGTGGTAAGCCCAGAGCTGCTAAGCGACTTTGTGCTAAATGGATGCTAGAAAACAATCGATTGAGCCAAAGACGGGCTTTTAAATTGTTGGATTTCATCGATCAGTTGGGCGATAGTTATAGAAAAGGCAAGGAAATGAACAAGAGAAAGCA
>NZ_BCPZ01000141.1:0-223 GCF_001950615.1 Candidatus Protochlamydia sp. W-9 | reverse complement strand
GTTTCTTTTTATGCGTTTATTGTGGCAAACATCTATCGACGTAGAATCAATAAAAGCAATTCCTGTGATTTCTCCTCTTTTGTCCAAAAGATAAGCAAATAGAGGAATAAAAAGGTTCTTCTTTAAATAAACAAAGCGGCTATAACTAATTAAGTTTGGAAATTCTTTAACTAAGTATTTGGTAACATACCCATAAAAGTGCTTAAATGTTCGATAATTTGAT
>NZ_BCPZ01000140.1:0-275 GCF_001950615.1 Candidatus Protochlamydia sp. W-9 | reverse complement strand
AAAACCACCCTGAAGTTGTTTTTCCTCTTTTTGCTAAACCTTTAAAGACCTTGTTTCTTTTTATGCGTTTATTGTGGCAAACATCTATCGACGTAGAATCAATAAAAGCAATTCCTGTGATTTCTCCTCTTTTGTCCGAAAGATAAGCAAATAGAGGAATAAAAAGGTTCTTCTTTAAATAAACAAAGCGGCTATAACTAATTAAGTTTGGAAATTCTTTAACTAAGTATTTGGTAACATACCCATAAAAGTGCTTAAATGTTCGATAATTTGAT
>NZ_BCPZ01000139.1:0-156 GCF_001950615.1 Candidatus Protochlamydia sp. W-9 | reverse complement strand
CCAGCGCTTCAAATGTAAAAATGCATTTTCCACCAAATGCCTTAACTTATAGAGATCTTTATCGTATTCTCGACCAGTTATGCGATTCTTTCGTGGAGGAATCACCACTTGCATTCCCTGACTTATAGCTTGCTCAACGATTGCGTCGCTATCATA
>NZ_BCPZ01000138.1:0-188 GCF_001950615.1 Candidatus Protochlamydia sp. W-9 | reverse complement strand
TCATGCCTTGCAACCTTTTCTGAGAAATTTGAAAAGGGACCGATCTGTGTGGCTTCTTCGCAATGTTTAGATCCGGATGATGAAAGACTATTAGAAGATCGGTTTAAGAACAGTTTGAAGCTAGAGATGAAAAATCTTCAAGATTACGACATAAAGTTTGAAAATCTTCAAGTTTTTGTACAAAGTGT
>NZ_BCPZ01000137.1:0-682 GCF_001950615.1 Candidatus Protochlamydia sp. W-9 | reverse complement strand
AATTATAAATTATTAACTAATTTATTATCTTTAAATTAAATAAAAAGATATTAATTATTAATAATAAGTACTCTAAATAATTATTAATATTATTAATATTTACTGATATTTAAAATAAAAGTTACCATGCTAATTATTTTAATCTTAAAAAGTTAGACGGATATGGGTTTTCCTATTGAACAATCAACAACTCGTCCGATTGGTTTTCCAAGCATTTTGAAAATTGAACCATTTAGTGATCCATCAATATTGAAAATTTCTTCAGCAAAAAAGATAGGTAACAGAGACTTTCGAGTGTTTTAAAATTGACTTCATTTAAAGCCACCCACCGCAAATGACAAATTCTTGTTTGTAAAAGTAGTTTTGCCCTGAATTAAAAATGGGCTGGCACGCAAATAGGCCATGAAAGAAGGAAGGACTTTATCGAAAAGCATTACCTATCTTAAATCAGTATCGATACCAGATAAGTGATTAAATTTCTTTCCTAAGAATTTAAATGATAAGAATTTTGATAATTAATTTTATTTTATTATTTTTATTTAAATAATTTAAGTTAGTAAAATATCAATTCACTTTATATTATTTAATTTTTTTATAAATTTTATTTTATTTAGTAAGAAACCTATAGATAATACCTCTTCTCATTTTAGTTAATTTAGCCATCGGCACATACAACATAATC
>NZ_BCPZ01000136.1:0-3642 GCF_001950615.1 Candidatus Protochlamydia sp. W-9 | reverse complement strand
TATATTATAGGTCTATCGTTTCTCATGCGAAATTTGCATAGTGTTGTAGAGTACTTGTCACCCACTCTAAAAAAATCAATAGTAGATTTCGAATATTTTTCTTAAGGGTTATTCAAATTATTTTTGAATATAGAAGAAGTTGCACGAATTGTCAACCCCCTTTGAAATGAATAGCTTGATATACACTAAACTAAATTTAAGGTTCTTTAAAAACTTAACTATGCTTAAAAATAAATTTTCATTGACTTATAGGTGCAACCAATAGCTTATGCTCATTTAAATAATGATTAAATAGCAGGACAAAGAATAGAAGTCTTTTGTTTATTTAATCATTTTGCCAAGTTTAAAATATTGAAGTGCGTTTTTTAGAACCCTTTTGAGGTTTCTCATATCAAATACAGCCTTTTAAATCCGCCGTAATATAGGTTGAATACTTAGGTTCGTAATCAAACACTTTTAAGAAAATAAAAAATGGATAATCATCATCCAAAGTATTTATAATCAATAGCTAGCCAAATGGGTGGTTTCAGTTCTATTCGTAAGATTTATCGTTAACTTATGTTATTAGTAATCTATAATTTTTCTCTAAAAACTATTAAAAATATTTATAATAACTACATTTATTTTAATTTCAATTTTAAAATAAACCTACTAAAATTTAAAAACATAAATAAATCTTTAAACTAAAATTTTAAGCATCTGTTTATAAGATTAGTATAAAATGATCTTAGTATTCTCAAAAATATGCTCTTTATTGTCTAAAATTTTAGCTGGTAGTTTTTTTTCTTCGCATATTTTTTCTACCCCTAAATAAATGCTATGCAATGCATGGCATTCTACAAACTCTAATGGTGTTAATTTTCCAGTTTTCTGTTTTTTAATAGCTAATTGCTCTAAACGTTCGGAAACTGCATTAACTGTGGCTTGTAAATATTCTATATGTTTCTCGCTTAAAGCTGTTTGAGGATCTAATAAGCTTTCTTTTGAAAAAGCAAGAAGATCAATAAAAGCTTCCCCTAATAAAAGTTTATATCCTCTGTCTTTCTGCTCTCTACCCTTTATTAAAGTCTCGGAAACTTTATCCATTTCTTGGTTAAAAAAATCTGGCAAATGCCTTGTTTCTGACATTTCTAAAGAGGAAATACGGCTTAAAAAAACAAGTGCGTTGAAAATAAAATGAAGAGTGTCTTGTTTCTCTTCTTTACTATCGACATATCTTTGAATGAGTTCTTCTTCCATTATTCTATTGTCAACTCTTCCTTCGCTTTGGATCGCCTTTACAAAGCCCGCAACATCCTCATTAAATAGCTCAGCTTGATCATTCTTTTCTAGGGCCGGCAACTTTAGACCAAATTTATGATTAAAAAGAGAAGTTAGATAATTAAGATCCCAAGAAACTATTCCTGGAAATGGGGCTAAATGTGCAGCTTGAGGTGAAGCAAAACAACCCTTCCCAAAAAGCCAAGGTAAAAGTGATTCAACTTTTTTACCAACCATTTGACACTCTGTTGAAAATTCGTCTTCAGTCTCATGCATAGCCTGAACTTTTCTATATAAAGGTTTTGCTGATTCTGAAGTCTTTTCCAAAGTTTTTTCCCTGTGATCAGTAAGTGTTTCAACAGAGACTTCTTCTAGCATTGTTTTTTGGTTTGTAACATGCTGTGATAAAAAATCTTTCAGAACTGATTTTAATTCTTCTAGTTGCTGATCAGTTAAATTCTCTTTTACTATTTCGAACATGTTAGAAACTCTAAGAGCAAAATCTCGATGACTACCTAAAACTTTAGGAAAGCGTTCTTCTGAATGTTCAAGATAATGGCCTAAAAAAATATCTACAAAATCTTGAATTTGTTCAACATCAGAAATTATTAAATCAGAAAAGTTAATAGATTGAATTTTATTAAGTTCTTCTATAAAATCATTTAAAATTTGGCTTTTATCTGATTTCTTTTCTTTTAATTGCTGCAATAATATTTGAATATTTTTTTGTATTTCAGGTTTTTGTTTTTCAAGTTCTTGTTTAATTTGGAAATGTGCTTTTTTTACTATTCCTCTATAGGGCTCAACTAAGCGTGTAAGGCTTTCGTCTGCTTGATTAAATAAAATTAATTTAGCATTAGCTTCTTTTACTGTTATAGTTTTATTAGGAATTAAAGCAAATAATCCTTTAAAATGGCCTTCAAACTGCGGTAATTTTGCATCAGATGAAGTTAATTGTGCCAATTCCAAAAGTTCTTTTAAATACCTAATATGTGTCTGAAGGGCATCATAATCTTTCTCAGGAATAATTTCATTTTCATCTTTAGGTAGTCCATTTTGAATACTAAGAGTTAATTTAAGAGTTACTTTTTCAACAATATCAAAGGAAGAAAGTAAAGTTTGTTGGGCATCTTTCCGGGTTACTGGATCCTGAGATTCAAGACCCTTCTTAATTTCAGCAATAAACTCGGGGTAAAGGTCATTAGAATTTTCATCGCGAATCTTTTGAAGAAGTTTTTCATACATAGGGCGGCAATCTATAGTAGTTTCTTCCTTAATTTGCTGCAATTTTTCAGCATAAGGAGAAAAATCTTTTTTAGTAGCTATTATACACTGATTGCATTCCTCTATTTGCCTTGTGACATCTTTTGGTGTTTCGCCAGAAAAAATTTTTTCAAGGTTATCCAATATACGCTTAGTTTTTATATTTAACTGATGATCGGTTAATTGAAATTTATTTTTATTGTTTTGTAATCGATGGTAATGATTTATCTCGGTTATAGTGTCGCTGACCTCTTTCTTTAGTTGGTTAAAATGAAATTCCTTAAGAGAAGATAATTCTTCTTTTAGTGCATTTAATTCTGATGGATCTAATGTCTCCAAATTGCATTTTTGATATTTTTCGACAAGCTGTTCAAGTCTTGAGAGAAAGTCGTTAACTTTCGCTATATTTCTTTGTATTTTTTCCAATGCTTCTAATTCTTTTAGATTGTCACTATAACTTTTTTTATCAATGTTAGTTAATTGCCTATTTAGAACATTCAATTTTATTTTAGTTTCTTCTATTCTTTTTTGTGTATCTTGATATCTTTGAATTTGTTGTTTTATTGTTTCATTATAATTAATTGTTATCGGTACAGTTTGGCATAAATGTATTAATTTAACCGAAGCTTGTGAGATGTTCTCATGACATGTTTTTATCCATAGTTTAACGATTTTTTTAGAAAATGTCTGGTGAATTTGATCATTTAATCGGGCCCGTATTTCACCTTGAAATGATTTCGAAGTTTCTAATTCAGAAGCTCTTAAATTGGGCTTTTTATTATAAGCGCATAAAAATTTTCCTTTTACAAATGATTTAACAGATTGTTCAGTCAGACATGGTGATTTTTGTGTTTCGGCTTTAGGATGGGTAAATTCGCTAAAAATCTCACTGGTAACTCCTTCCGTAACAGTTCGTATTTCTTTTGTATTCGTTTGAACTTCTTTTGTTGAAGAAGTTGTATCGGAAGAAAGTGGATCGTTAATAAGAGATGTTGAATATTCATTTGAAGGCAAACTATTATTCAAAGAAGACGGATTAAAATCAGAAGGATTACTCATAACTACCTCCCTTAATAATTATAATTTAATTTTAATTATAAATTATTAACTAATTTATTA
>NZ_BCPZ01000135.1:0-1280 GCF_001950615.1 Candidatus Protochlamydia sp. W-9 | reverse complement strand
CCCTTATCACCAAATAGTTTCCCAAAAAACCCTTTCGACAAAGTTTCGGCAATAGAAACATCAGCAACATTTCCAGGAGTTAGCTGAAAAGCCAAAATTTCTCCTTTCTCATTGATCATGAGAGGCAATTTAAACCCGAAAAACCACCCTGAAGTTGTTTTTCCCTCTTTGCGAAACCTTTAAAGACCTTGTTTCTTTTTATGCGTTTATTGTGGTAAATATCTATCGATGGAAAATCAATAAAAGCTATTCCTGTGATTTCTCCTCTTTTGCCCAAAAGATAAGCCAATAGAGGAACAAAAAGGTTCTTCTTTAAATAAGCAAAGCGGCTAGTACTCATTGAGTTTGGAAATTCTTTAACTAAGTATTTGGTAACATACCTATAAAAGTGCTTAAATGTTCGATCATTTGATTGATGAAATAAAATGATAATTGTCATCCTCTCTGGTATCGATCATTCAGGTTGAGGTCCTCGCTTTGTTTTGCCATGATCAATTAACTGTTTATTCCATTTCTGCTCAAAAGACTTCCAAAAATCATCTACACTACAATATAATTTGATCAAGCAAAATATAGAAAAAAATGCTTCAGAGGTGAGTTGAACAAATCTTGAGTACCCAACAAGGATAATGTAGACTATTTCTCTATTGGTTTTTTATGAGAATAAACAACAGAAAAAAATATAGAAAAGCGTCTTGGGAATAAATATATTAAATTTGTGTTTGTAAATAAAAATCTTGAAGAAAATATTGAAATTTCTAAAAATTCAGGTTCTTCGGAGATTTATTTGGTAAATAAATTTTTGAAGGCTGAGAATAATTAAAAAAATTAGCATTTGTCACACCTTATTGTTTACTACGCAATTAGGAGAGCGATCAAATACTAAAGAACAATCATGTAACCAAACTGATTAAATTAGAAAGGGTAAAATTTACAGGCATTGATATTCAAAAAGATAGAGCTCATCTTTTTGTAAGAACGCTGTACGACTTGCAATTATGCCCAACATGTCTTAAGCCAACTTCCAAGTTAGTTGATGTTACTCCAAAAATTTATAGAGACTTGGGTTTGATTGAACGGGATTGTTTATGTACTTTCACGGAACCACTATCGTTTGCTGCACCATATCGGCATTATATAAATTGATTTGAGCATGAAATTTACGAATGCTGCCGAGAAACAACGGCTACTTATGCAGCCAAAAAATTTGGAATTAAGGATAAAACCGCTACGGAAATTTATCAAACTGTAGCAAAACGAAAACAAGAATTAAATCCCCT
>NZ_BCPZ01000134.1:0-192 GCF_001950615.1 Candidatus Protochlamydia sp. W-9 | reverse complement strand
AGAGTCTAGCTTAATTAATACCATCTTTTCCCAGTCGAATCCGGAAATCGGACAGTTTTTACACTTGCCAGAAATCGATCCTCGTCTTGTTCGCAACTATGACAGGGAAATTGTAGGTCGTTGTATCAAAGAGTACATCCGCTCCATCCTTAGTACCCTCAATATCTCTTTTATCGACACAGTATTAAAAGA
>NZ_BCPZ01000133.1:0-336 GCF_001950615.1 Candidatus Protochlamydia sp. W-9 | reverse complement strand
ATATTGAGCTTTTGCATCGCCTTGGTCTGCCAAAAGTTTAGTTGGTAAAAATGAGGGAGAAGAAGAGTAAATAATTTTACTTTTTTTACCGCTCCAAAAAGACTTCCAATCTTCTCGAACACTTTCAGAAAAAAGCCCTAAGCCTAACGTACATAAAGTCTTAAAAGCTGCATATATTCCAATTCCAATTCTACGCTTTAAAGGGTATGTTTTTTCAAAGCTTCCTAAAAGGATATATGTTTTACCATTGTTTATTGTACTTTGGCTTAATTTTGAATCTGAACTGGAAGAAAGAGCAGAGTAGCTGCTAGGAATATCGCCATCTATATATTTTAA
>NZ_BCPZ01000132.1:0-3197 GCF_001950615.1 Candidatus Protochlamydia sp. W-9 | reverse complement strand
CGCTTTGTTTTACTCTTTTCAAGTTGCAAGGTGATATAGCTTGGATGTTCATAGATTAATTCTTCGTCAATATGGTCCTTGCTAGCCTCGATTTGCCTGAATAGGCTTGTCTCAAATGCCAATACTTGAGACTGCAATAGGGACTGGTTTTCCATATCTCCGTTTTTCCTGGCCTGTAAAATCCCATACATGCAAAACGCTTGCACCTGGTAATCCAACATTTGTCTAAACCAAAGTGTAACGGCAATTTTAATTTCAAAAGGACCCATCGGTGATATTTCTTGGAGCATTGTTTCGTAAGCTGAGAGTAGTTTCATGCCATCCGCATTAGATTCAGAAAAAACACGCGACATTCTGATATGTACTTCCCAAAGTTTTCTCTCTGCTTCATCAAGTTGACCTTCAGTCAGAGTAGCTTTATAGAGCTTATGCTGATGTCTAATATCTTGGATGCTGGCGATAGAACCTTTTATCTCTTGAAATAAGGAAGTCCATGAAAGTTGACTTAATTGAGCATTAAACTTGTGCAGTTGTTCCATGATTTTCACACTATTGTCATACATTGCTTTAGCAGTATCTGCTAGCTCATCTACTTTTGCATTCAGCTGCTCGCTTTGTTGTTGGATTTGATGATATGTAGCGATCCCTACCATACTCCAAGCCGATCCTGTTAGACGCTGAATTTGAGGAATGATGACTTTGTTGAAAACAGGGGGAGTTTTAATACCAAATAGAGCAATATGACTCGTGATAAAACCTTTTATAAAACCGTTGATATAATTTTCTGGCAAATAGCCCAACGCTGCTCCGCATAAACATTTATAGAGATAGTCCTTCCGCGTCTTAATCTCGATTTTATCACTACCTTTATGTAAAAACAGCTGTGTTCCTTCATGTGTTTCTTCAACGGAGTAGAGGGGAGGAGGATTAAAAGGAGTTACATAAGGAATGAGTTCATCGACACGACTCGTTAATGAAGAGTCAGGATGAAGATAGGCAGCATATATTTCATCGACGGATTGTTGAGTAGCAGTAATGACTTTTTCTTTATTTTCTACATTTTTAGGCGAAAAAAAGTTGCCATCTCCATAGGCCCTCCATCGATCACCTCTTTGATTAGCAACGTTTAATCCTTCATGGCCATCTTTTTCGTGTTGAGCTCCCGTTAGTATCCCAGCCAGTTTTTTTGCCATATCTTTTGGAAATTTTAGCTGAGATATGAGAAAAACCTCTAACTCTCCTCGCTGGTTACGGATATGGCCTGAGGCAAACAAATCGGTTAAAAAATGACAGGCAAAGGCATCTAATGCATAGGCTCGTTTAAGTCCCTCTATGTCTTGCCTTTCACCAGCATCCCTTGCCTCTATTAATGCAAGAGCATGCCCAATACGATAAGCATCCTGGGCATTTGAGGAAAAGTGATCGCTATTATCGATTAACAATTCATCGATGTCGTTTTTGATCTTTTTGATCGCGTTGTTTTTCTCGATCATTTGGTTACTATAACAATGATGTGGCAAGCTCGAGTGTGTGACGGCTGTGCACTCCTGATCGATTTCTAGCAGAATTTTTCGTATCTCATCATTGCTTGCCTGGGCAAGAGTATCGAAAGCTTTTATAAATCGTTCTGTTTTTTCTTCATCTGTTCCGCCCGGTAACGAAATGGCCTGACCGGCGACACCATAAAAGTCTCCAGCTAAAGCAACAATGTGTTGAAATCGAATGGGAGTAACGCCTTTGGTGAGAAGCGGTACATCCTTTGGTAATCCCTTTAGTTGAACGGCTTCCCCAATCGCAACATGCTCTGCCGATCCAAACCCACCTACGACCAGATGGTTCTTAGGGCACGTATCAACTTTGTAGTTCATGTTGGATAAGCTGATTTCTACAATGCCGGCTGTCTTTATAAGAGCTGCTTGCAGTTTAGAGTGTTCTTCAGTGTTAGGGATTAAATTCCGGAGTCTCGATTGGGCTTCTTGACGGCCAAGGATGGGGCTACCTTGAAAGATGTTTTCCCAATGAAGATTGGGAGTTGGTGCAACTGGAGAACTCATAAGAGTCTTTTCCTTCTTGATAAGGTTAATGGACGTAGGCTCAAAACTTTTATTTCAGTTTGTTCTTTCTGCAAGACAGCTTGCATCTTAAGTACTTTGCAATGTTGCTTTAAGCAAATGAATGTTGGTTCTTCAGAGATTTGCATGGTGAAAAATAATTTTAAGAAAAACAATCCAAAATTTTAATTCAAAAATTTTCAAAATTCACAAAACCAAATGCTTTTCTTTTAATAAGCTTAATTTTATTATTTACCTCTTCTACAAAACCACTACTCACCCGGTTATCAAAATAATTTAGTATGTTTTCTTCCCCATTTAAAAGTGCCCTGAGAAATGCATAATATTCTGAAACATTCCCTCATATCACATGAAGAATCCATGCTGACAAATTTGCTCTTCCTATTTCTCTATTTTCTGAGCTATTAAATATGCTTATAAATGATTCCTTGAGCTCATAACAGGCTTTTAGTGATGGGTCAAGCAGTTAATATTCTTTTTAAAATGCTTCCCTGTTCCTCTGTCAAATCCTCGCGATTCTTTAACACCACATATTTCGCTTGTTTTCATATCTCTTTAGTATCGCTTTTTCTTTTAGCTTGCTTCCCGCAGTCGTCTAAGGCCTTATTTAATTTTGTATTACATGAAAACGTTCTGCTACAGCCTTCGCTTTGGGCAATTTAGATTCCACTACAGAGCAATAAGGACCCTATAAATCAATTGCAACTGATTTGATTTTGTTTTTAAATTGGCTATTCCAACCATCCAAGTATGCTTCTAAAGCTTCTTTTTTCCGATCACTGAGAACATCAATGACTCTTTTGTTTGTTAGATCACTAATCACAACAACAAAGTCTTTATGTCCTTTATACGTAGCAATTTCATCAACGCTGATCACCTCTGTGGGGAGGAGGGGATTTAGTTCTTGTTTTCGTTTTGCTACAGTTTGATAAATTTCCGTAGCGGTTTTATCCTTAATTCCAAATTTTTTGGCTGCATAAGTAGCCCTTGTTTCTCGGCAGCATTCGTAAATTTCATGCACAAATCGATTTGTATAATGCCGATATGGTGCAGCAAACGATAGTGGTTCCGTGAAAGTACATAAACAATCCCGTTCAATCAAATCCAAGTCTCTATAAATTTTTG
>NZ_BCPZ01000131.1:0-1432 GCF_001950615.1 Candidatus Protochlamydia sp. W-9 | reverse complement strand
TAAGTAAGACAATGTACGAAGCTTAGAGCTTGCCCAACCTGTTTGCTAAATTAGCAAACTGTCCTTTAAAGGAGGTGATCCAGCCCCACCTTCCGGTAGGGCTACCTTGTTACGACTTCATCCCAGTCATCGGCCTCACCTTACACGCCTCTTCCCTTGCGGTTAAGCCAGCGGATTCGGGTAAAACCAACTCCCATGATGTGACGGGCGGTGTGTACAAGACCCGGGAACGTATTCACGGCGATGTTGCTGACTCGCCATTACTAGCAATTCCGTCTTCATGTAGTCGAGTTGCAGACTACAATCTGAACTGGGGCCGGCTTTCGGGATTTGCTTCACCTCGCGGCTTCGCTGCCTTTTGTACCGACCATTGTAGCACGTGTGTAGCCCCAGACATAAGGGCCATGCGGACTTGACGTCATCCTCACCTTCCTCCTGGTTAACCCAGGCAGTCTCATTAGAGTTCCCACCTTAAATGTTGGCAACTAATGATAAGGGTTGCGCTCGTTGCGGGACTTAACCCAACACCTCACGGCACGAGCTGACGACAGCCATGCAGCACCTGTGTAGCAGTCCCGAAGGAAAGGCCTATTTCTAGACCGGTCTACTACATGTCAAGTCTGGGTAAGGTTCTTCGCGTTGCATCGAATTAAACCACATGCTCCACTGCTTGTGCGGGTCCCCGTCAATTCTTTTGAGTTTCAGCCTTGCGACTGTACTCCCCAGGCGGTATACTTAACGCGTTAGCTACGGCACAACTAGGGTTGAGTCCAGTTACACCAAGTATACATAGTTTACGGCAAGGACTACCAGGGTATCTAATCCTGTTTGATCCCCTTGCTTTCGCGCTTTAGCGTCAGGTATAAGCTAGAAAACCGCCTTCGCCACCGGTGTTCTTCCACATATCTACGCATTTCACCGCTACTTGTGGAATTCCGTTTTCTCCGCCTACCCTCTAGAGATGTAGTTTCAAATGCTGTTCCGAGGTTGAGCCCCGGGATTTCACATCTGACTGACACCCCCGCCTACGCGCCCTTTACGCCCAATAAATCCGATTAATGCTTGCACCCTCCGTATTACCGCAGCTGCTGGCACGGAGTTAGCCGGTGCTTCTTTACCTGGTACGCTCAAAATCACTGGATGTTAGCCAGCTCATCTTGTTCCCAGGCGAAAGAGCTTTACGACCCTAAGGCCTTCTTCACTCACACAGCGTCGCATCGTCAGGCTTTCGCCCATTGCGAATGATTCTCGACTGCAGCCTCCCGTAGGAGTCTGGGCAGTTCTCAGTCCCAGTGTTGGCGGTCAATCTCTCAATCCGCCTAGACGTCTTAGCCTTGGTGCGCCTTTACCACACCAACTAGCTGATATCCCATGGACCTCTCTTTAACCGCGAGGTCTTGCGATCCCCCACTTTAATAAAAAAAAGATGTCT
>NZ_BCPZ01000130.1:0-195 GCF_001950615.1 Candidatus Protochlamydia sp. W-9 | reverse complement strand
TAGGCAGCCATTAACAATAAGCGATGCTGCTCTGCTAAGTTTATCGATGGCTTTTTAGGTTGGTGAGTATAAGCAACAATCCCAGCTAATAGATTAATTAAAAAATTTCCGGCATTTCTGTGGCGTGTATGTTCAATTTGAGAAATATTTTTTAGTTGATCATTCACCGTTTCAATAATAGCTCGTTTTCTAAGA
>NZ_BCPZ01000129.1:0-247 GCF_001950615.1 Candidatus Protochlamydia sp. W-9 | reverse complement strand
GTTAGAAAATTTTGTTTTCCAGAATAAAAACTCAAGAAAGAGGCCAAAATGAGTGAGATAGAGATGATCAAACTGTTTTGTCTTGTGGGTGATTTTTCTAATCAATTTCACCAAATGTGTTCCCAAAAACAAATGGATTAGACAAAAAGGAAAATTCGCAAAAAAACTTTTAGAAGACCTTTAAGTGAAGTGCTAACGATTTTGCTTCTCTTTCATCGTTTCAATGACAGAACATTTAAACACTTCT
>NZ_BCPZ01000128.1:0-59501 GCF_001950615.1 Candidatus Protochlamydia sp. W-9 | reverse complement strand
GTTCATTTATTTTGAATAATATCTGGATTATTAGTTAGGATTTATAGTTTTAATTAGAGAAATATAAATAAATATTTTTCAATAGTGAGAAACACCTAAGCTATTCGATAATAATTAAAATAAATTAGTATTAATAAATTTTAGAAAAATGGCGAAAAGTTTATAGCTATCACAACAAATTTGAATAAAAAATAATTTAATATCTAATATTTATTTGATAATTATCTTTATTAACATTAAATAATTTTCGATAATAGCAAAAAAAAGTTGCTAAAGCAAAATAGACTTTTAAAGCATGATTTTGATCCGCAGCGACTTAAAAATATTTATATTTTCAAAAAGAAATCTAAACCAAAAGTTAATAAAGTTTGAAAAACTGTATAAACACCAATGATCAATTATGCTCTAAAAAATATATATATATTTTACTTTTGTATACTTTGGTTTGAATTAAGTTTTGGATTTGAATGGGGAATAGGGGAAGGAATAGTTTACAAGAATTTATTCGTCTATAAATTTTTATTGCCATAGGATGAAATTTTGATTCTTTATTTTTATAAAAAAAAAGTTCTTCAACTCTAAATTTTTGCTTGTGTTTAGATAAAAAAAACTTAAGGCAAAAAATTTTAGTTAAATATTTTATTAATGTTTTATGCAGAAGCTATTTTAAGTCCGATGATAGAAATAATAAGACAGACAATAAAAAATAGACGCAAAAAATCTATTGACTCGCCAAAATAAAGAATACCAATCACAGCTGTTCCCACTGCTCCCATGCCAGTCCAAATAGCATAAGCTGTTCCTAATGGAATAGTTTTTAAGCTTAAGGAAAGGGCTAAAAAGCTGCAAACCGAGAAAATAAAAAAAATAGCTGTTGGCCATAAACGAGTAAAATTATTAGACAACTTTAGAAAAGTCGTAAATCCTATTTCAAATAAACCAGCAATCAATAAATATATCCAGCCCAAATTAAATCTCAACAAGTAAATAGTTAAAAAGAATTACAAGTAATGTCTCGGGTAAAATCCTTTATAAGAATCATTTGATAGATTAAACCTTAAAGAATTTCAAGTGCTAAATTTTTTGCCTTTCGTTTTGTTTTTAAATGAAGCTGGGTGTCATCCTGTTCATTTTTATTATATTAAATTGAAATATTAGTGTTTGCTTGGATCGCACTGAGTCGAAAATAATTAATAATTTTTAAGTGGTTTATGTAGCATTTGATTCTCTAAGTAACTTGGTACAGAGATTAAATTAAATATTTCTCTCTATTTTGGGTAAAAAGTAATATTTTAAAAAAGCGTTGAATTTGTGAGTCACAATCTCCAGCATTAATTAGAAATCAATTTTTTAGGAATGGAGCAAAAAGTAGCCAAAAGGTGCTGAAGAACTTGTAGCGTTTCTTTGAAAATATCGCCATCGGGTTCGAGTAAATCTAAACTCTTTTGATCAAACCACTGATAAATTAAAGTTTCGCTTGGCGATGAGCTTTTAGCGGAGATTAAATTTGCTACGTAAATGAAATCCATGTGTTGGTGCGCTGGTTGATCTTTATAAGGGGGGATTTCTTCTAGTAGGCATAAATAGGGTCTTTCAAAGCTATTTGCATTCCAATAATTCACCCAAATATTTTCTTGGGAAATCAATTCAATTTCCAAACCTGTTTCTTCTCTCACCTCCCGACGAGCTGCTTCTACTGGTGTTTCATTATTTTCTACATGTCCACCAGGAGGAAGCCACTTTTGAAGTTTAGGATGTTTAATTAACAAAATTTTTTGATTATTAATAATGTAAACACTTGCTGTAAACTGTTTATTCATGTAATAAATCCAAATTCAAATGACTCTAATTTTAAAAAAAAATATTTCTGCAATTGATGTTAACGAATTGTTGATTTTTTCGTCCCATTATTTAAAGGAGAAACCAAATGGATGATTTTAAAGCTCTTATTATCACCATTGAACGTTTGTTAGCCCCAAATGGTTGCCCATGGGATCGAGAGCAAACGCTTCAATCGATGCGAAGTTCAGTTATTGAAGAAGTCTATGAACTAGTAGAAGCCATCGATCTTGAAAACAATGAAAAAATTAAAGAGGAGCTTGGCGATCTTTGTTTCAATGTGATTTTTTTAGGAAAACTGGCTGAACGAGACAAAAAATTTTCTTTGCATGATATGTTGAAAGAGATTAATGAAAAACTGATTAGGCGGCATCCTCATATTTTTGAAGAAGTTCAGCTTGATTCAGTTGCACAAGTGAAGCATCAATGGGAAATAATTAAGAAAAATGAAAAAGGTAATCGGTGGAGACAGAGTGTATTGGACGGGATTCCTAAAGATTTCCCTTCACTGGCGCGGGCAGAGAAAATGATTAAAGAATTTGAAAAAACCGATTTTGCATGGCAAAATCGAGGACATTTTTCTTCCCAAGAGAACCTATTTGCGCAAGACTTATTAAATTTAATCAAAAAGGCCTCTCAAAATGGAATAGAGGTAGAAACAACACTTCGTAAAATGCTATCTCAATTAGAACAACAATTTCGTCAGTGGGAAAGTGCTCAAAAACGTGCAGAATCTGCTTGATAGAAAACCCAATTCGTTATAAAATAAAGTTTTCTTAGAGTTTACCGATAAATAAAGTTTAACCGGGGACCTCATGGAATAAATTAGTTCGAACCAGGTCAGGACAGGAATGTAGCAGCCTTAAGAATCATACTTTATGCCTTGAGATAATCTCCGGTTTTTTTATTTTAATCTCAAACTTCCTTTCTTCTGATTTCTTCAACCAGGTTTTCCTTTTCAGCTATCGCTACGAATGCTTTTCGCTTAGGAAGAAAATTGTAATGACTAGTTCTTTGTTACTCCAAATAAATTCGCATATAGATTCCTCTGTATGTAAAAAAGAAAGGTTATTTTGGGATGATTTAAGAAGTAATTGGCTAAATAGTTTGAGAATAGACTAGAAATAGATCACTGGAAATTTTGTTTGAAGAGCAAACTAAGTTTTTTAAGCCGGGTTCATTTTTGAATTTAGTTTGTTTAAAGTGAGGGATCTTGCGATGCTTAGGCGCATTTTAGGGGATATTGTAAAGCTTTTCGAGTTTAAGAAAAAAAGCATGGTAGCTTATTTTTTTGAGTCAACGATCTCAAATTCTGTATAAATTTCATAGGAAAAAAGAAGGGTAGTGCCCATAAGGATTAAGCAATCCTAGCTAACTTATGCAAAGAATAATCGTTAATCTTTTTTATTTGGTTCCGCAATCAATTCTGCACAAATAACAAAATCATAAGCATAGTCGCCCAGATGTGTTTTAGGCATAATCCTTACTTAGATTAATGTGATGCATAGAATATGTTTGAAGTCTTTTTAGATAGTTTTCTGTGATAGTTCAAGCAATTGATTTTTAAACCTCATCTCAGCCAATTTCGCAATTTTCCACCATTTAATTCGACATAATTAGTGAGTCATGTCCAAATTATCTTTAAGCACTCTTTTTGCGTTCGGTTTCTAAGAGAAGTAAATTGTTCAAGATTAATTAACCAAATTCTTTCAAAGATTGCTCGCATTCTTTTTCGTGAGATAGATGTAGAAGGGAATGGTTAGGAGCTACTAATATGGAATTAGTTTTAATGATTTTTAAAATACATGTAAAACTAGTCAACATTCACAGAATAATTTATATAAAAGAGTTTTTTGATAAAGGTCAACCCGCACTATAATTAAATGCGATGAACCCATAACTACAAACGAGTTTGACAGATGTTAGGTGATGTAGAACTTCAAGAACATATTCAACAACACGTGAATACATTAGCTTTTGGATTAATTTTAGCTATTATCACAGGATATTTTGCATGGCATAAAGGGTTTTTTCGCCCTTTTCCCTTTACTTGTGTTCCTGTGATTAGCGGGAAAAGTGTTTTAAAAGGTTTCATGGCTTTTATTTTAGCAGAATTGATTGTATTTCCAGCCTTGCTTGAGGTGATAACTCAAATTTTTTTTGATATTAGCTTACAACATTTATCTAGTATAGCGAAAGGATGGGTTAATGTTCTGATTATATTCGGAGGTTTTTTAGCTGTCTTAATGGTTTATTTTGACTTGAATCTTAATGTAAGATTGCAGATTTTTAAACAAACTCCCCTTGTTTGGTACAAGCAATTGAGTATTGGGATACAGGCTTGGCTAATTAGTTATCCTTTTGTGATGGTGTTAAGCCAACTGCTTGCAATTTTGATGTTAGTGATTTTTAAACAACCGGCTACAGAACAAATTGTTGTAGAAAATTTTAAACGCATTCTCTCAAGTCCTCTTTTAGTTTCAGTAACAGCTCTGGAAATTATTGTCCTTGTGCCTATTACAGAGGAATTTCTTTTTAGGGGACTTTTACAAAATTGGTTGAAAAGTCAATTCAAACATACTTCTTTAGCAATTGGAGTAACCTCTTTGATTTTCGCCCTATTTCATTTTTCTACTAAACAAGGAATTACAAATATTGAATTGTTATTTTCTCTGTTTATTCTTTCTAGTTTTTTGGGATTCATCTACGAAAAACAAGGTTCGTTATGGGCATCTATTGGACTTCACGGATTTTTTAATATGATGAGCGTCATTTTTATTTTAATGTCGAAATAAAAAGGTAAACAAATGAAATATATGCGAGCGAGTGTGTTTTTGTTGATTTCTATGATGAGTCATCTTTTTTCTCAAGAACAAGAGACTTTAACAAATGCAAAAGTTTCTACGGAAGACCAACATTTTAATATTGTCGTCGATGGCAATAATCGTTTTGCTTTTGCGTTATTACAACATTTAAACAAGCAATATAAAGGAAATATTGTTTGCTCTTCTTATAGTATTGCGTCTGGTTTATCTCGATTAGCTCTTGGGGCAAAAGGGACAACCTTAAATCAAATTCGGCAGATTTTAAATTATCCTATGAGTTTCAATCCTCTTATTGGTAGCTTAGATCAATTTTTTGTTACCATCCCTAAAGAAAAAAATGGATCTCAAGTCTTTTTAGCAAATTCGGTTTGGTTACAAAAAGATGTATCAGTCATCCCTGCTTATCAATATGCCTATAAAAAAAATTTTTTTTCAGAACTTCAAAAAATTAATTTTAAAGAAAACTTTGTTAATAGTTTAAAAGAGATTAATGATTGGACTCTAAAACAGACAGATAATCGTATTCATAATATCGTCAACCCCCAAGCATTTTCAGAAAATAACCAATTTATTTTGACGACAAGTTTTTATTTAAAAGGGACCTGGAGAAAAATGTTTCCGGTAGGACAAACAACACATAAACCTTTTTATATTAACTCCAGCCAAGTCAGACAAGTAGATATGATGCATACGCTGGGTCAGTATCTAATTTTGATAACGGAAAAATTAACGATGATTGAAATTCCTTATTTAACGCAAGAAGGTACTACCCCTGATTTTTCCCTTGTTATTTTACTTCCTAAAGAGAAGATGGGATGGCAAACAATTCTTGAAGAATTAAACTTAGAAAACTGGAAAAATTGGACTAAAAATTTGGCTTCTCAGTGTATCAAGCTTAGTTTGCCTCGTTTTAGAATAGAGCAAAAATTGCAATTAAACTCTGTTTTACAAGCGATGGGAGCCAAAGAATTATTTACTCCACAAGCTGATTTAACGGGAATCACTAGAGAAAAATTGCAACTTAATCACGCCATCCACAAAACGTTAATTCATATTGCAGAAGAAGGAAGTGATTCAAAAGCTTGGGGGGTAAATATGGAAGAACCAGAAGATTCTTCACTGCAAGAATTACTGATTGATCATCCTTTCTTTTTTTTGATTATCGAACGATCGACGCATTCTGTTTTGAGCATAGGACGTGTTTTGCAGCCATAATTTTTTTAAAAAAGGTATCACTATCCTTAAAAAGTTTTATTTATTATGATGAAAGAGATTTACGGTTGGTATAGGTAAGTCAACGATTGCATCCAATGATAATAAAAAGTTGTAAAGCTCATTGACTTTTTTGAAAATGAGAAGAAATTTGATTAATTTCGAATCACTCTTAAAAGTATCTCAACGGTATTTTTTTGTTAATAGAGATATTAATGATTTTACGACCCCATTTTAGGTTTTACCTTTTATTATGGCTCTTCAAGGAATGTTCTATAAAACCTTAGTTTATGGCATCTCAGATGTTGGTCTTGTTAGGCAAAATAATGAAGATTCTTGGGGACAAATTCTAGAAGATCATTTTTTTGTTTTAGCAGATGGAATGGGCGGACACCGTGCCGGCGAAGTTGCTTCAAAGGAAGCTGTCAGCCAACTTTGCGCAAAGTTTAAAGAAAAATTCAGTCTTTGCTCAAAAGATATCAGATCTTCTTTCGAAATGATCAAAGAATCCATTCAGGAAGTCAACTACAACATTTATAAAATGGGCCGCGAACAAGAGATACTTCGTGGAATGGGGACAACATTGTGCTGTGTTTGCCTACATTCAGAAGGGGTGATTTTTGGACACGTAGGAGATAGTCGAATTTATCGATTGAGAGATAACAATTTAAAGCAAATTACTCAAGATCATTCTCTGCTTCGAGAACTTATTGAATTAGGTCAGTTAAGCGAACATCAAGCGTGCGAATTTGCTTATAAAAATATCATTACTAAAGCAATTGGTACAGGACCTTTTGTCGAACCTTCCCTCAAAATAGATTCCATTGAAGTAGGTGATGTTATTTTGATGTGTACAGATGGATTAAGTGATTTATTAAGTATTCAAGACATTCAACAAATTTTATCAGATACTCCTGATGATGAAGTTACCAAAAAATTGGTAAAAGTGGCGAAATCGAGAGGAGGACACGATAACATCACAGTTGTGGTTATTAAAGTTCAGGGAAAATATGAATCGGCGAGTCTATCTTGATTGCAATTCTAGCACCGCGATCGATCCTCGCGTTTTGAAAGTTTTGATCCAAGAACTTCAAGAAGAAGAGGGAAATCCTTCAAGCGTTCATTATCACGGGCAGTTCTGTCGTAAAAAATTAGAAGAAAGTCGCCAAATAATTGCTCGCTTTCTAAAAGTCAAACCACAAGAAATTATTTTCACTTCAGGCGGAACAGAAGGAGCTAATCTTCTTATTAAGGGGGTTCTTCAACGTTTTTCTTTGGGACAGATCATTTCATCAAATGTCGAACATGCCTGCGTTGATGAAGTTTTGAAAGAAATGGAAAAACAAGGATATTCTGTCACGTTTCTTAAAACAGGTTCATGGGGCGCTGTAGATCCACAAAAACTAAAAGAAGCTATTGGATCTCAAACGCGACTCATTACTTTAATGGCTGCTAATAACGAAACAGGCGTAAAAACAGATATAGAAGCTTGTGCCGCGATTGCTCAAGAGGCTCAAATCCCTTTTATTGTGGATGGGGTTGCCTTACTCGGAAAAGAAATGTTTAATATTCCTAAAGGGGTATCAGCTATGTTTTTTAGTGGCCACAAAGTGCATGTCCCTAAAGGAATTGGTTTTTGTTTTGTTCGACAAGGGTTAAAATTAATGCCTCAGATAATAGGAGGGGGTCAAGAGCAAAATCGTCGATCAGGAACAGAGAATTTAGCAGGCATTGTTGCTTTAGCAGAAGGCATTTCTATTTTATCGGAAAGTCAAGAAAAGATTACTAATCAATTACGCTTAAGACGAGATCAATTAGAAAAGGGATTGATCAATCAATTAGATCACGTGACCATTAATGGCGATGCTCCCCGTATCGCCAACACTTCTAACTTATCATTTGTTGGTATCGATGGAGAAACACTCTTGATGCAGTTAGACATGCAAGGGATTTCTGTGAGTCATGGATCTGCCTGCTCATCAGGAGCTCTTGAACCTTCCCGTGTCTTGTTGAATATGGGTTTTTCTAATAAACGTGCGGGATCTGCGATTCGCTTTTCTGTGGGTCGTATGACAACAGAGGAGGATATTAAACAAACGATTCAAGTTCTTGTTAAAACTATCACGAAATTTAAATCCAAATCTTTTACTTAGACATGCTGAGGCATGGAAACAGGAACTTAGTGTGTTTGATTATCGGGAGGATAAAAAAAAACTTTTTTCTTTCCTTCAGGAACAAGACCTAACCCCTTCATTAGAGTAAGCTCTATCCAAGCTAGGTCGCTCTGACTATTAATTTGCCATTTTAAATCTTGTTGTTTTTGAAGAGCGTTCTGTTTTTCGTTTTGCAAATTGATTAGTTGTTTATTTAGAAGTAAAAAATCATGATTTTTCTTTTTCAAGCCACTTTCGTACAAAATTGCGCACAAAAGCAAAAAAGCGATGACCCACCAAGAACGAATAAAAATTTCTCTATAAAAGAAAGATCGCATCAATGCCTTCAAGAATGATAGTTAATGAACAGAGTTTATTTCTTTTGGAAGGGGTTTGTCAAATGATAAAACTCGCGTTGAGTCATTTTAGTTTCGCTCATGTCTATTTTTAACCCATCTAGTCCAAGCATATTTAAGTAAAAAAAACGGGTGTTGAAAAAAATACTTAAAGGTTGCCCAATACGTAATTTGAGTGAGAGGTTTTTTAACTAAAGATTTTGTTTTTAAACCCTCGTCTATCCAATCTCGATGAGGATTAAATAAGCTAGAAGGAAGTGCATCAATGGAGAAAAAGGCAATATCACTCGTTTCATTTGATAGCTGAGGGGTTCCTTCTCTCAATTTGCAAAGGAAAACAAAAGTCAAGGTTGCTAAACGATTAATTGGTGTATATTCAGCAACCTGCCTCATGACTTTGACTTTCAGATTGGTTTCTTCCCAAATTTCTCTCAAGACAGCATCAAAAGGCTTTTCTCCTATTTCAATTCCGCCACCTGGAAGCACCCAAACTGGCACATCTTTTCTTTTAACCAATAAAATCTTTTTTTCAGTTTGATCTAAAACTATTCCTATTGCAGCAGGGAGCATGGGCATACCCTTATTTTAGGTAAATAAAAAATGTATATTTTATACTTTTGTTGAAAATATTACTAATTTGAATTGTTGTATTGACAATTTTCCTCGTGGAATCAGGGAGAAAAGATAGCAAGTAAATTTTCCTCTAGCAATATTGCGGGAAGGAGAACTAACGATAGTATTGACAAAAAGTATTGTTTTTTATAGTCTTTATCATTCATCTGCCCAGATGGTGAAATTGGTAGACACGCCAGATTTAGGTTCTGGTGCCGTAAGGTGTGTAGGTTCGAGTCCTATTCTGGGCATATTCCAGGACACTTTTTTAATTAGAAAGTGTCCTTTTTTATTTTAAGCTACTTAAGTAGAATTAAAAATAGCTTTTTGCCTTTAAATTCTCAGTTTTAAAATATAAGATTTAGAAACTGACGTTTTCTACCCACTTTAGAACTATTAAAGTTTTCCTTTATCTGACGAGCAAGCCTAACCCCATGAAAAAATCTTAGTATAATTTGTATAAACAAAAAATTTTACATGGCTGAAGCGACAATTTTAGCTTTAGTGTTAAAACTCTATGTCTTGCAAGCATAAAATTTTTATCGTCAACATTTCTTTAAATTTTTCTTTGCCAATAAAATTTTTTTGTATATGTGTATGTTTTATACACCTCTAAAATTTAGTTTGATTCTAGGCTGAAAAATCATTTGGGCTAAGAATTTTAATCCTTCTAAAAGTTCTAAATCAATTACTCAACCTTTTGTTATTTTCAATTGCGCCATTTTAATAAATTTGTTCCAAAATTCGTTGAATTTAGGAGATAGTATGCCAGATTTATTTCCATTAGACTCTTACACTCCGTATCCCTTGATATTTTCTCCTCAAAATCATGCCAAATCGATGAAATTGCATTCGTTTCCACGCGTCAAACGTAGTGCGGCACAAAAATGTGTGACGGGGCAGAATGGTTACAAAAGGGGAGTCGCTGCTCATTTTTGCACAATGGGGAAATAGGGGAAGTTTTAAATAGAAAAGAGGCGCTTTCTGTTAAAGAAAAAAACTTATATTCAACAGGTCCCGGAATTGTACAGCTGAACAAAAAGGGAATTTCGCTTGCGATTGATCGCAGAGCAGCTCTCTTTTTTCAACAAATTATTTCTTGTTACAAGATGTCAGATTTCATTTTTTCGGCAAGAGGGGCGGATGATCAAATAGGAAGTTCTCCTAAATTGAAATTCTCTAGCAAAAAAGGGAAAAGCATTATTCACAAACGAGAAGCTGCACACTCGAGCACGATTCCTACTTTAATTGCGCATGCTAAGGATGGATCGACTCCTAGTGGCTTTGTGTATTTAAAAGGCGGATCTTGTTATGACCAACATAATGCGACAGTGGGTATGCATGAATGTGTCAATGGCGCCGATGAGCTCATTGATGGGAATGGTCAGGATAAAAAACTTCGTGAAACTGCTGTTAAAATACTTAATTTAGTTGCTGGTGGTTTAGACCCTATGTTAGCAATGAGGCAATTCTTTGAAGCTTTTGAAAGCCAAATTGCAGAAACAATGAAAACTTTAGACGCCGATGATTTTAGAAAACACGTTTTGGAAAAATACCAGCAAAAAATTGTTAAAATTAAGACAGCCGCTAAGCATAAAGAATTTTATGATCGATTATTAGGTGTGATCATTGATTCTAATGATAATAGAGAAAGAAAAATACGTGAAGTAACATATAAAAAAAGGTGTGAAGTAATTTTATTACAAGATGTTGTTGAAAGCCGCATTGGAAAAAGAATTGATGAGGTACGTAAAAATTTCGAAGTAAGAGAAAGGAAATTTTTGGAGTATGCTTTACTAAAAGAATTTTCTAATACCGACCAGCGTCAAATATTGGAAAAATTGTTTGGTAAAACAGCAGCGATTTTTGAAGAAGAATTTAAAAAAAACAATGATGGGACACAACGGATTCAGGGTAAAAACCTTAGTGATTTGAAACGTTTTCACATAAGTGTAGATAAGTTAAAAGTAAAATATAAAGTTCAAATTCAATCTCTTACAAGGAGCTTGCGAGCAGATTTCCGGGAATTATCCTGTGCTGAAATGAGCTATCGATCTAGTTTATTTAAAGATTTGCGTAAAAGAGTTAACAATTGGACGCAAGTTAAATTTTGTGAGGAATATCACAAAAAGATAGGTCACACAATTAGCCAAGCTTGGGTTTCACGTAGAGAGCAACTTTCTCGGCTTAATTTAAAAATTCAATATAAAACGAGTTTATCACAACGTAGGCATTTGATTACACTAGGTGAAGCGATAAATTGTGCCAAAACTTTCAATGTCGAGGCCGGCCTATTTCTTCCTGGCTTAATTACATCTTAAAGGTAAATTTATTTTTTGTTCCCTTCTATCGATGTTGAAGAGAGGTTTTTCAACATCGATAGTTATATTAATTATTTGATGGATTTTTTCATTTGAACGCGTTATATCAAAGTTTTTTAGAGATTAATTGCTTATAAGGGATTATGGAAGAAATTAAAACAGACGTCGTTATTATAGGATCAGGGCCTGCAGGACAAAAAGCTGCGATTCAAGCCGCTAAGTTAGGAAAAAATGTCATTGTAATTGAAAAAGAGCCTGAATTAGGGGGTGCTTGTTTATACTCGGGAACTATTCCCTCTAAAACTTTTAGAGAAGCTGTTGTCGATTTAACCCGGTTCCATGATCGTCATTTTGCAGGAAAAGACTATATTCTTCCGAATGTCACGATCGATGAACTCAACGTTCGCCTTCATACTGTCATTAATGAAGAACGGAACATTATCACGAGGCAATTTAAAAAAAATAGTATTCGTGTTATTCAAGGATCAGCAAGATTTGAAAATCAACACACCTTAATTGTTGTCGATAATGATTTTCGGCTTAAATATCAAATCAAAGCAACAAGTTTTATTATCGCAACAGGCTCTAATCCTCGCAATCCTCCTGATGTTCCATTTGATCAACAAGTAATTTTAGATTCTACTACCTTGCTTGGCATCGGCCGAGTTCCTAAAAGCATGATTGTCTTGGGAGGAGGGATTATTGGATCAGAGTATGCAAGCTTTTTTGCAGCCCTTGGAACAGAAGTCACAGTAATCGATCGAAAAGACCATATGCTTCCTTTGTTAGACGCAGAAATCGGCATTCATTTACAAACAGCTTTGACAGATATCGGATTAAAATTCTTAGGAAAAAAAGAACCTGTAGAAATTTCAAGAGTAGAAGATCACGCCTATGTCAAATTCAAAGATGGTTCTTCTCTAGAAGCAGATGTTTTACTTTATGCATTGGGGCGACTTGCCAACATTGAAGCTTTACACGTCGAAAATACAGGAATTATCGTTGATGCGAAAGGCTATATTCCTGTGAATGCCTTATTCCAAACGGTAATTCCCCATATTTATGCGGTAGGAGATGTCATTGGAGGCCCATGTTTAGCCTCGACAAGTATGGAACAAGGACGTTTGGCTGCTCGCCACGCTTGTGGCGTTCAAACTCATCATTTTCCGACTTTTTATCCTGTGGGAATTTATACTATCCCTGAGATTTCGAGCTGCGGTTATACAGAAGAAGAATTAAAAGCGTGGGGATTTCATTATGAAGTGGGAAGAGCTCATTATTATGAAATTGCCCGCAGTCATATCGCTGGTAGCAATACAGGACTTTTTAAAATTCTTTTTCATGCCGAAACCTTAGAAATTCTAGGGGTTCATGTCATTGGTCGAAATGCCACAGAGGTGATTCACATTGGTCAGATGGGAATCAGTTTTCGAGCCCATATCGATTATTTTATTGACCATGTTTTTAACTATCCGACTTATGCTGAAGGGTATAGAGTAGCTGCGTTAAACGGATTAAATAAAATTAAATTTAAAAAATAATTGAATTTAACTCTTTGATAAACTCATTTGGTTTTTTTATATTTGTTTTTTCCCCTTGAAATTCCTCCTATTTACTGGCATCTTAAAACCTTAACGAAAATTAAACTGAACTTCGAATAAAAACTTCAGATTTTGAAGATTAACGTCTATGAAGGTAGGCCTAAATGAACGATGCAGATAAAACTTCTCAAGAATCCAATCAAAACGATTCAAAAGAAAACATTGTTTATAAAAAGCCAGAATTTATCCTTATTGATGATAGAAAAGGTGGACAAAGTCAAACTCATTATGATTCTGAAGGTAATCCTACCAATGATACAGAATCTTTAACATCGCAACGCCCTTTTCCATTACGATTCCTTTGCTTTTTAGGTGTTGTTTTTTGCCTTGTATTTGGTTTAGGGCTATTAGTAATTGCCAGTTTGGCTACTTTAGGCGCATTGGTTTTTCTTTTACAAAATCAAGAATTGAACCAAAGCGTAGCGACGCTATGGAAATTGTATGTCAATGTTGTCATAGCTGGATTAGGCTGTGTCATTGGCGTGTTTAATCCAGCGATAGGAATTGGATTAATGGCTGTTTATTTCTCTCTTTCTGGCGAGCATTCAAGTAGTGATTTCTTAAAGAATATCCTTAAACGTTTTTTTAAATTAAATTAATATTATCTTAAAAAATTAATTTTTGGGCTTTCCTTTCCCTTTTACATTTAAACCAACTTCCTCTCCAAGCTTGCTGACTCATTTGGTTTGCCAGATCTTTTTTAGCCTGTTTGGCATTCTATTTGCAATCCCAGGTTAAAAAACATTTATCTGCTACAACAAACTGTATGAAAAATTATTAGTTTAAATTTAAAAATTATTAATTAATAATTTAAATATAATAAATAATTATTACTTAATATTAATTATAGTAAATTTTATAATTAATTTGTTAAGGGGGATTATGTTAACAGGAGATTATAATCATAGGCCAATTTCTATTCGTTTGCCTGAACTTTCTTCTAATTCAGCAAATCCTAACGCATTTCAAGAATCACAGAACGTTGAAAAAGATGCTGAGCAGTTGGGAAAAGAAGAGGATAAAGAAAAAAAACTAGGAGAAGTGTCGCAGTTTGTTGACACGCATAAAATGCGGCAAAATATTATCAATTTTCAAACAACTTTAGGTGAAATTCTTGTCACTGATATGGAAAATGCTCCTTTATTACCAAAAGAAATGGCTTTAAATCCCACACAATTTAACACTTTTATCAACACAGCAATTGTTGATATTCCTCTTAGTGAGGCTGCCGCTAAATCTCCCATTAATTATAAAAGTATGCTCAATTCAATCGATTCCTATAAAGAAAAATTGGGAGCGAAAAGCGATGAAGCAAGGCCTGATTTAAAATTAAATGAAACGTTCTTGTTTTTTTCTATGAACATTATTCGCAATTTTGTTAGCAAAGCTCTAAGAAACAACTGGGCTCCTCCTACTTTATGGAATTTGGTGGGAAAAAAAATTGGTTTAAAGGCCGAAGGGATGAGCAAATACGAGTATATTTCACTAATGGTACAAGGATGTGCAAAAGTAAAAGATAATTTGGATGAAATTAAGCGTCGTTTAATCGATGATGATAATCCTCATGAATTTGTGCAAGAAATCAGCGGTTTATATATCCATACCGGATTGAACTCTGCTCAAACTTTGATAGAAAGCATAGAAGGGACTTTGAAAATCTTAGAAGAGCAGTTTGCTTACCATGAATCACAAGGGACTCTAGAAAAATTTTTTAATGAAGCTTTTGATGATGGTAATATTTGTTTTGAAGCGCGTGCTAGGCATCTGCAAGAATATGTCAGTATACAACCCACAGAAAAAGGGGGTGAAATTGCAGATGTTAAGTTGATTTTAGATTATACAAAAGAAAGTTCATTCGAAAAAATTTTTGAAGAAGAGATAAAGGTCTTTAGAGAAAAGAAAATCCGTGAGGGGAGTTTAAGCAGCATAGACACTCCAAAAGCAGATGAATTTGAAGTTTATTTGATAGAGGAAAGAAAGATTTATGAAATCGAAGGAAAAGCTAGTATGGAAGAAATCCGTCCATTTAGACAAGCAGATGTAGAACGATTAATCGCTTACTTTAGAGACGAAATCATGATTTTAGAATAAAAAAAGATTGTCTACAAACTTCTTAATCGAGGCTTGTAGACAATAGGGAAATATTTAATTTTTTCCTCCAGCAAATGATTTAAATCGAATTGTGTTTCCTTCCAATTCAAGTTTGATATGGCTATGAGGAGGAATTTTACCTTCTAAGATTGCAGTTGATAACTGATTAATAACTTCTTGCTGAATATACCTTTTTAATGGGCGTGCTCCAAAATGAGGATCATATCCTTCTTTGGCTAAGTGTGCTAATACTTGAGGTGTCCACGTTAATTCGACATCTCGATCTTTTAAACGCTTAGCAAGTAAATTCAGTTGAATAACGACAATTTTTTCCATATCATGTTCACGTAGAGGAACAAAAGGAAGAATATCGTCTAAGCGGTTAATAAATTCTGGGCGGAAATGTTTTTTGATTACAGGATCTAAGACCAACATAATTTCGTCTTTAGCAAGGCCTTGTTTGTTTTGCTCCATCTTTTCTAACAAGAGGTCAGATCCAATATTTGATGTCATGATAAAGAGGGCATTTTTACAATTGACTACACGCCCTTTACTATCTGTTAAGCGTCCATCATCGAACACCTGAAGTAAAATATTAAATACATCAGGGTGAGCTTTTTCAATCTCATCAAATAGAACAACGGCATAAGGCCTTCTTCGCAGCGCCTCTGTTAATTGCCCTCCTTCCTCATACCCAATATATCCGGGAGGGGAGCCAATTAATTTAGAAACGGTGTGTTTTTCCATGTATTCGGACATGTCTAGCCGGATCAACGCTTCATCTTGGTTAAACAATTGAAAAGCTAACGCTTTAGCAAGCTCTGTTTTGCCAACGCCTGTCGGACCCAGGAAAAGAAAAACACCCATTGGCCGATTAGGATCACTTAGTCCAGATCTTGAACGACGAATCGCTTCACTCACAGCTGAGACAGCTATCTCTTGACCAACAACTCTTTTTTCAAGTTCGTTTTCAAGATGCAAGAGACGCTCAGCTTCACCCTCTAACATTTTATGAACGGGGATACCCGTCCATTTAGAAACGATTTGAGCGATGAGGGACTCGTCTACTTCTTCCTGCAAAAGTCTATTAGGTTTGTTATTAAGCTGAGTCTGTGCCTCTTCAATCTCTTTTTGTAGCTGAGGGATCAAATTATAGCGCAGCTCTGCTACACGGTTATAGTCGGCTTTGCGTTCTGCAGCTTCTTCTTCAAAACGCAATTTCTCAAGTTTGTCTTTTTTCTCTTTTAAAGATTCGATAATTTTTTTCTCTTGATCCCATTGCTCACGTAAAATTTTCAGTTCTTCCTTGATTTGAGCAATGCGCCCTTCTAATTTTTCTACTTCATTTTTAGCAAGGGGAGTGCTTTCTCGTTTCATCGCTTCTTGTTCCACAATTAGGCCCGCCAGCTCTCGTTCTTTATTGTCGATGGGAAGAGGGCGGCTTCCGAGTTGCATGCGAATTAAGCTAGCTGATTCGTCGATCAAATCGATTGCTTTGTCGGGCAGACGACGATCTGTAATGTAGCGAGAAGACAATAACACGGCAGCATGGATCGCAGACTCTGTGATATGCACCCCATGGTAAATTTCATATCTTTCTCTTAAACCTCTCAAAATTGCAATTGAGTCTTCTATGGTTGGTTCATTAACTAAGACAAGTTGAAAGCGTCTTTCAAGGGCAGCATCCTTTTCAATGTATTTTTGATATTCATTAAGAGTAGTCGCTCCGATGCAATGTAAAATACCTCTCGCAAGTGCGGGTTTCAATAAATTGGCGGCATCCATTGCTCCATCGGTCGCGCCAGCTCCAATTAAAGTATGCACTTCATCAATAAAAAGAATGATCTGTCCTTCGCTTTTCTCAATGTCTTGTAAAATACCTTTCAGCCTCTCTTCAAATTCTCCTCGGTATTTTGTACCGGCAATTAAACTTCCCATATCTAGCGCAAGTAGCTGTTTATTTTTTAAAGAATCGGGGATATCTTGCTGGACTATGCGTTGAGCTAATCCTTCAGCAATCGCTGTTTTACCAACTCCCGGATCTCCAATAAGCATAGGATTATTTTTGGTTCGTCTACACAAAATTTGCATCGTTCGTCTAATTTCTTCATCTCGTCCAATCACAGGATCGAGCTTTCCTTGACGAGCCAGATCTGTGAGATTTTTGCAATATTTTTCTAGAGCTTGTAAATTTGATTCGGAGCTAGGAGAGTCCATATGACGATCACCTCGAATTTTTTTTATTTGTTCTTCAAGCTTTTCTAAAGAGATAGTAGTTTTCTTTTTCCAAGAAGCAAAAGGATCTCCTCCATTTTTCCAATAGGAGATTAAAAAATGATCGCTGCTCGTATAAGTATCTTTCCAGCTTTGAGCGATATTTTGAGCATCGACAATGCGACTTTGTAGGTTTCTGGAAGGATTTGGAGCTTGTCCTCCACCCGAGTAAGTTGGTAAATGGTGAATATTGTCTTCTGTCTCTTGAAATAATTTTTGCGGATTTGTCCCCAGCCCATTTAAAACCGAGTAAAAATATCCCTCTTTATCTTTGAGAAAAGCCCATAGTAGGTGATTTTCAGTAACTTCTGTGTGATTTAAACGTTGTGCTTCTGCAAAAGCGGCTTGAATAGCTTCCGCAACATGATCTGTGAAATTTTGATTCATCTTTCACTCCAATGATAATGTTAATTTGAGAAGATAAGAAAAAAGTTTGATCGCAATCTCCTTGTCCAAAAATTAAAGTAAGCAAACAATCACTTGTTCATCTATCTTCGACTATTAAGTAAATAACTTTACTTAAAAAAAATCCACTCAAAATCGCAAAGCCAGTTTTTTTGTTTATGAGCTTCCTTTTCTTTAAAAACTTGTATCATAAAACAAGCTTAAGCAAGTTCATGTTACTAAGGATTGTTTTATTTTAGAATTTAAAGATAATGTAAGTTGCAAATAACTAAGTTAAAATAAAATTTAGATGTAAATAAAAAGGCCTCAGATCCTTAAATTGTTTTTGTGGAACAAATAACAAGGATTGAAGCCATGGAAGAACAAATTATAGCACTTTATTGCCTTTTAGACGACTACATCCTTTCGATTGGATATAAAGATTGGCCAAATACAAAACTGTCTACTGCGGAAGTTATGTTGATAAATTTAGTCGGAATGAGATTTTTTTACGGAAATATTGAAACGTCCCGAAAATTTCTTATTGAGCATAGATATATCATGAATAAACTGAGTAAGAGCGCATTAAATAGAAGAATTCATCAAATACCCATGAAATAGTGGGAGGAAATTCTTGAGTTTATTCAAAAGTTAAAAAACTTTGGAAAATTACCTTTTGAATATATTGTTGATGCATTTCCTGTTTCTGTTTGTAGAAATATAAGAATTCAAAATTGTAGAATTTATCGAGGAGAGGAGTTTAGAGGGTATAATGTTAGTAAACGAGAATATTTTTATGGATTGAAAGTAACAGTCTTAGCTTCTCAAGATGGGTGCCCTTTTAGAGTTATCCTTTGTCCAGGCAGAGAGCATGATGCAGTTCCTTTTAAATATATGGAACGAAACTTACCCGCAGGCAGTAAGATTTATGGAGATTCTGCCTATGTAGATTATAAGCATCAAGAGATGCTTGAAAAGATAGAAAACATCAAACTCATAGTGAAGCCAAAATCTAATTCTCTTCGCTCAATCGATTTACATGATTTTGTAAATTTGAAGCACATTAGAAAATTTATTGAGGGGGTATTTGGCGTGATATCAAGACTGATGCCTAGAAAAATTCATGCAACGACGTCTAATGGATTTGAAATAAAAGTTTTAGGATTTTTAGTAGCAGTTGCAACAAATTTTTTAATAAATTAGTTATTTGCAACTTACATTAAAGATATTAGATAAAATAGACATTAAATTTATCGTTGAAATAGAGAGCTTTATTTAGAGATTCAGGTAATTTTACAAAAAAAAGCTCAGCAGTTTTTATCTGGAGGACCACTTACCTAGCAAGTACTCGGTGACTTTTTATGGAAGACGAGCCATAACCACTGGTTATTTTCCAACTCATCGTTCTCATAGTAAGTAACTTGTGTATTTAAATACTCTGGTAAAACTTTGTTAATGAAATCTATAAACGCAGCAGCTATGGCATCCTTACATCAAAGATTCTACAAATTCTATTGAGGCACCTTTTCTCAAAAAGCTTTTTTAACAAATTTCTTTGTTTGTTCATTAATGATTTTAGCTTCATTGTTTTCGCTCCATTGTTTGCCACACTTTAAACAGCAAAAATTTTGCTTTTCCTTTCCTGTATCGCCCTTCTTCTTTACCAAATCGGATCCGCAGTGTGTACATTTCACTGCTCTTCTTCGCTTGAATTAGGACGATTAATCTATTCAATTAAATTAGTTTATTAAAATAGCCTTACTTATTTAGCACTACCTATTTTCATCAAATACTTATTCATTTTGTAATTGAGAAAGCAATAAAGCGTTTATTTTATCCAAGTTTTGTGTATTCTCTAAACTCAATTTTTTTACGTTTAAATAATGGGGAGTTTTCCATAAAAGATGAAACTTTCCTTTCTTTACTTTCCGTACACTTAATTCTGCAAAATCAATCATATGATTAACAATCAAAAACTTACCGTCTGGTGAAAGTTGGATCATTGAATGACCAAAAGGAAGAATGAACTGATCAAGCTTTTTCTTCTGATCTAAATTCCATAAGCAAAACTTGGATTTATTTTTGGAAAAAACGCTTTCGTTCATCGAACTTACTAGTTTTTCAATAGTCACCATCCAAAGGCCATTCTGGGATATAACAAAATCAATTAACTTATTTTTAAACTTAATGGTTTGCTTTCTACGCGTTTTTTTGTTCCATATACCAAGGGTTTTTTTATTCTTTTTAAAATAGAAGTTCGATTGTTGAAAATAAAACTTCGATTGACCTAACCAGTTAAAATTAGTGGAGGGTAATTCCGTTGACCACTGAATTAGCTCTTGTATTTGTTGAGTTTCCCAATTAATCTCCCATAAGCTAATTTGTCCTGTTTCAACACTTCTTAAGGCAAGAGTTGTGATGGGAAATAAAGGATCAGAAAAAGTATGTTCAATTTTTTCTTTGCTCAAAAGAAAGGGACAAAAAACAGTAGGTTTTTGTTCTGTGGAATCGACGTCTACTAATTGATCGTGTTTTTTGAAATCTATTTCAATTAATTTAAGTTGGTTTTGATAAATAAAGACGAGGTAACGATTATTTTTTGATAAAAAATAACTTAAAAAAGATCCTGTATATGAAGCCTGTATTTCTTCATTTTCAACTTGGGAAATAGTAATTTTGTTTTCGCCATTGCTATTAGAAGGATACGTTCGAATACAGTATTGAGCATCAGAAGAAAGCTGACAATTCCAATTCAAAATTGGTTTAGAAAAATGTATAGGTAAGTTTTTATACCCAAGATTTTTTCCATTAAAAATTTGGTAACTATATAGTTTATTTTCAATAATTTTAAAAAAGAAGTCTTCTGAAGAATAATGTAAATCATAAGCAGAATGCCAAACAGAGATTGTTTGTTCATTTGTAAAAAAACACATATCGTGAATAGACAGAGGTAATTCTTTTTTACCCACAAAAGTTTTTAAGGGGGTAATGGAAATTTGTTTGATTTTAGGTCGGAAGATAAATTGACTATTGGAAATAAAACCTAAAATTTTACTTCCAAGTACATCATTTGAGTTAAATCGTTCTCTAAACTTTAGTTTAAAATTTTTGTCGCGAATGTGAAAAAAGGTTGCATTATGGTTGTAAACTGTAAAGTAGGCAATTTGTAAGCTATCTGGCAAAAAATGGAGATTTTTTATAGGATGTTCTTCAAAAAACAAAAAATTTTTTTGCTTATTTTTTATATTCCAAAAATATACTTTGCTTTTAACTTTACTATCAATTTTATCAATTCCAGTAAGGATATTTATAATAAGCTGGTTCTCTTGGGGAGTAAATATCATATTGCTTATGAATTCTCCCTTTTCCCCTAATAGCCGCCTTAATGTCTTTTTCTGCTTAATTTCTAAGTTAGAAAGGGAATAAAATTTGATGCATTCTCTTACATATATAGCAATAATAGAGGTTTTGGGGGCATAGCTACACTCCTGTGCTAAACCTTTTGTTATTTTTTTTCTAACTAGTGTAAGTTGAGGAAGATTTTGTTCACTAAAGTCTATTTGCCAAAGGCAAATTTCTGTTTTCCCATTAGAAAATTCTTCATCATCTTTTACGGCTACACTAATAAGTGTTCTTTCATCTTGAGTAAGGGCCAATAACAAAAAAGAGTCATTATCTCCAATAATCGATTGGCTAATCATTTCTAAGGGTGTTATTTTCCATATTTCAATTCTTGCTTTGTGTGGTGTTTTCCCTCCTTTCCTACTAGTTGCTTTAAAGAGAAATTGACCATTTTGAAAAAACTGGAGGAAATTTTGCTGAGGACTTTCTATTTTCAATAGTTGCTTTTCAACTTCAAAAGTTTCCAGGTTCCAGACATAGAAATTATTTTGATCAACGGAAGCCAAATGTTTGCCATTAGGAGACACAGCCATAGCGAGTACATTTTTTTGATGGTTTAAATAAGGGAGTTGCCCAAACTGGACGTCTTTAAGCTCCGCGCCATCAAGTATAGCGTCCTCCAAGGAGCAAGCGGTAAAATCCGCTCCTTCTAGATTCGCTCCTGAGAAATTAGCTTTATCCAAAATTGCCCGGGTAAGCCTAACACCAGGGGCTTGAATCCCTCTAAAATCAGAGCCAATAAAAAAAAATTGGTTTTTTTTAAAATCATCAAGGCATTTGCAGCTGCGACCTTTATTTTTATGCAATCCTTCGAAAGTTTGACAATTGTTAAAAGAAAGCGCTGCTCGGCTTTTAATTTTTCAGAGTTTCGCAAATAATGAGTAGCTTCTTGTCTCACCTCGGCCGCATTCATGAGCCTTATATTATACCTTTCAATAATATGTATTTTATCGATCAGCTGTTTCCATTTTCTGCACACTAGCTTAGCTTGCCCTCGATCTAGCGATTCCAAATATTTAAATATTTCTAACCCAATTTTTATAGCTAAAGGAGAAGGGAATAAGGGATTTTGTTCGTTATCTCCAAAAATCGCAGAATTTATGTCAGAATCTATGTTAAAGGGAAGCAGCATCGTATAATTCTCCTAAAAAGAGGTGAGCAAGGATCTATTCAACTGTTTGTGCGGTATGTAAACTATACTAAAATAGAATAATGAATTTTTTCATTGCTTATTCGTATGACTTAAAAAATTTCTTGTCAAATCCTAATAAGATTTATTTAGGGAAACGAAATCCCTAAAAGTCTTAATTAAAATTAATTTTTCATATTCGAAAGGGCAAAGCTCTAATTTCTTTTTTTAGTGATGCTTATAACTTTTAAGTTACTTTCAAAAAAAATTTAATGTTTTTAAATTTAATGCAATTTGAATAACTGTCTTAAAAAAAGTAAAAATCATAATAGATGGAAAGTCTCTTATTAGATTTGTGTTTAAGAAAAATAACGATTCAAAATCTTTAGCATTGCCTTAAAAATAATTTTATATGTTTTCATGAAAAAGCCTTTTCATTTTGTAATTGTGAAAGCAATAATGTATTTATCTTATCCAAGTTTTGTGTATTCTTTAAACTTAATCTATTTACGTTTAAAGAATGGGGAAGTTTCCATAAAAGTTGAAATTTTCCTTTCTTTACTTTCCGTATACTTAATTCTGCAAAATCACTAGTACTGTGATTAACAATCAAAAACTTACCGTGTGTTGACAGTCGGAACTTTGAATCATCAAAAGGAAGAGTAAAGTGATCGAGCTCTTTCATCTGATCTAAATTCCATAAGCAAAACTTGGATTTAACGCTTTCGCTCATTGAATTTAATGGTTTTTCAATAGTCACCATCCAAGAGCCATCGTCGGAAATATCAAAGTCGGTTAACTCATTTTCCAAGTGGATGATTTCCTCACTAAATATCTCTTTATTCCATATAGCAAAGGTTTGCTTATTCTTTTGAAAACAGAACTTTGATTCTTGAAAACAGAACTTCGATTGATCTAACAAGCAAAAATTAGTGGAGGGTAATTTCGTTGACCATAAAACCATCTCTTGTACTTGTTGGATTTCCCAATTAATCTCCCATAAGCTAATATCTCCTGTTTCAACATTCCTTAAGGCTAGAGTTGCAATAGGAAATAAAGTATCAGAGAAATCATATTGAATTTTTTTTTTGCCCAAAAGACAGGAATGAAAAACAGTAGGTTTTTGTTTTGTGGAATCGACGTTTACTAATTGATCGTGTTTTTTTAAATCTATTTCAATTAATTTAAGTTGGTTTTGATAAATAAAGACGAAGTACCGATTGTCTTTTGATAAAAAATAACTTAAAAAAGATCCTGCATATGAAACCTGTATTTTTTCATTTTCAACTTGGGAAATAGTAATTTTGTTTTTGCCATTGCTTTCAGGAAAATACTTTCGAATACAGTATTGAGCATCAAAAGAGAGCTGACAATCCTGCCCCCATTTTTCTTCCAAAAAAAATGTCGGTAATTCTTTATACCCAAGATTTTTCCCATTAAAAGTTTGATAGGTATAGAGCATATTTTCAATATTGGTAAAAAAGCTGTTAGTTAAAGTAAAAGAAAAGTTACTACCATAACTCCAAAAAATGATTGTTTTCTCATCCGGGGAGAAATGCATATCACGAATAGATAGAGGGAATACTTTTTTGCCTACAAAAGTTTTTAAAGGAGTAATAAAAATTTGTTTGATTTTAGGTCGGAAGATAAATTGGCCATTGGAAATAAAATTTTGAGTTATAATTCCATATTTATAATTGGATTTAGAAAATCGTTCGCTGAAAATTAATTTAAAATCTTTGTCACGTATGCGAAAAAAATTTTCATTACGTTTGTCTGCAAAGTAAGCTATTTGTGAGCTATCTGGCAAAAAATGGAGATAGGTTATAAAAAATTCTTCAGAAAACAAGCTCTTTATTTGTTTATTTTTTATATTCCAACTATATATTTTATTTTTACCTGTTGTTTTAAAGAGACTTATAATAAGTTGGTTCCCTTGGGGAGTAAATATCATACTGTTTAGAAATTTTCCCTTTTTTAATGTCAACTTCTGTTTAATTTCTAAGTTAGGAAGGGTATAAAGTTTAACAGATTTTGTAAAAAGAGGATTAAAAAGTTTAGCAATAGCGATAATAGAGGTTTTGGGAGCATAGCTACACTTACAGATATCATTAGATAATGTACCTGTTAAAGTTTTTGTCTTAACAGGGGTTATTTGAGGAAGATTTTGGTCATTAAAGTCTATTTGCCAAAGGCAAATTTCTATTTTTCCATTTTTTCCATTAAAAAATTTTTCGGCTACACTAATAAGCATGTTTCCATCTTGAGTAAGGGCTAATAATGAAAAAAGTTCAATATCATCAATAACTAATGAATTGGTCATTTCTAGGGGCGCGGTTTTCCATATTTCAATTCTTGCTTTCTGGGGCGTCTTTCCTTTTTTCTTACTAGTTGCTTTAAAAAGAAACTGGCCATTTTGAAAAAACTGTATAAAAGTGCGTTCAGTATTTTCTATTTCCAATGGTTGCATTTGAACTTCAAAAGTTTCTAAATTCCAAATATAGAAATTTCCCCAATCAACGGAAGCCAAATACTTGCCATCAGGAGACATAGTCATAGCGATTACATCGTCTTGATGGTTTAAATAAGGGAGCTGGCCAAACTGGACGTCTCTAAGCTCCGAGCCATCGAGAATAACGTCCTCCAAGGAGCAACTAGTAAAATTCGCTCCTTCTAGATTTGCTTCTGAGAAATTAACCTTGTCCAAAATTGTCCGGGCAAGCCTAACACCAGGAGCTTGAATCCCTCTAAAATCAGAGCCAACAAAAGAAAAATTGGTTTTTTTTAAAATCATCAACGCATTTGCAGCTGCGGCCTTTATTTTTATGCAATCTTTCGAAAGCCTGACAATTGTTAAAAGAAAGCGCTGCTCTGCTTTTAATTTTTCAGGGTTTCGCAAATAATGAGTAGCTTCCTGTCTTATCTCGGTCGCATTCATGAGTCTTATATTATACCTTTCAATAATATGTATTTTATCGATCAGCTGTTTCCATTTTCTGCACACTAGCTTAGCTTGCCCTCGATCTAGCGATTCTAAATATTTAAATATTTCTAACCCAATTTTTATAGCTAAAGAAGAAGGGAATGAGTGAATTTGTTCGTTATCTATAAAAATCGTAGAATCTATGTTAGAAACTATGTTAGAGGGGAGCAGCATCGTATAATTCTCCTAAAAAGAGGATGAGAAAAAGATCTATTTAACTGTTGTGGTGTATGTAAACTATACTAAAATAGAACGATTAATTTTTTCATTTGTTTATCCGTATGATTTAAAGAATTCTTTTTCAAATCTTAATAAGAGTTTTCTGGGTAAAGGGAATCTAAAAATTTTATTTAAAATTAATTTTTTGTATTTGAAAGAATAAAGCACTAATTCCTTTATTTTTTTAGAGATGCTTATAATTTTTAACTTATTTTCAAAAAATTTAATGTTTTTAAATTTAATGTTAATCACAGAAAAAAACAGGTCTCTAAGAGGAATTAACTGATGATGTGCTTTATTAGAGTTCAGCTGAAAACAGATTTTTTAAGCTCATAAAGCAATAAAGCATTTTTTACATCCAAATTTTGTGTATTCTTTAAACTCAATCCCTTTACGTTTAAATAATGAGGAAATTTCCATAAAAGTTGAAATTTTCCTTCCTTTATTTTCCATATACTTAATTCTTCAAAATCACTTTTGTGATTAACAATCAAAAATTTATTGTTTGGTGACAATCGCATTATTGAATCACCAAAAGGAAGGGTGAAGTGATCAAGTCTTTTCCTTTGATCTAAATCTACTAAGCAAAACCTGGATTTATATATAGGAAATTTCTCCTTATCCATTGAAATTACTATTTTTTCAATAGTGACTATCCAATCTCCATTCTGGGATGGAATAAAATCAATGAATTGATTTTTTGTCTTGATGGTTTGCTTAACGTGCGTTTTTTTGTCCCATACAATAAGAGCTTGTTCATTTTCTTGAAAATAGAACTTGGATTGTTGAAAATAAAAATTGGATTGTTGAGAATAAAAGCCGGATTGACTATATAAGCAAAATTCAGTGGAAAACAATTTCGTTAAATACTGAAACACCTCTTGCACTTGTTTGGCTTCCCAATTAATCTCCCATATGCTGATTTGCCCTGTTTCAATATTGCTTAAAGCAAGAGTTGTGACGGGAAAAACATGATCAGAAAGAGTATACTTAATTTTTTCTTTGCCCAAAAGACAAGGAAGAGAAACAGTAAGTTTTTGTTTCGTGGAATCCATGTCCACTAATTGATTATGTTTTTCGAAATCTATTTCAATTAGCTTGAATTGATTTTGATAAATAAAGACAAGATAACGATTATCTTTTGATAATGAATAAGATAAAAAAGATCCTGTATATGAAGCTTGTACTTTTTCATTTTCAACTTGAGAAATAGTAATTTTGTTTTTGCCATTGCTTTCGGAGGGGCATGTTCGAATATAATATTGGGCATTAGAAGAGAGACGGCAACCCCAATCCTCGAACCATCTCGGTGCAGAAAAAGGCTTCGGTAATTTTTTGTTTCTAAATTTCTTCCCATTAAAAGTTTGATAGGTATAAAGTTTATTTTCAACGTTATGAAGAATATAGGTGTTTTCTGGGTTAGACAAGTAAGTTTCTTGGTGTTCATAACTCCAAAGAAAGACTTTTTGCTCATCTGGGGAAAAATACATATCACGAAGAGATAGAGGAAATTCTTTTTTGCCCACAAAAGCTTTTAAAGAAGCAATAGAAATTTGTTTTATTTTAGACTGGAAGACAAACTGATCATTAGAAATAAAGTTTAGTGTATCTTTGAAACTTTCGCGATCATCAGAATTCTTTAAGCTTAACCGTTCGCTGAACTTTAATTTGCAATCTTTGTCACGTATGCGAAAAAAGACTATACCATGACGCCCGCTAGTAAAGTAAGCCATTTGTGAGTTATCTGACAAAAAATGGAGGTGGGTTATAGTCCCTTCTTCAAAAAATAAAATTTTTTTTTGCTTGTTTTTTATATTCCAACTATGTACTTCACTTTTGTTTTCCCCAGCTATAGCCCTATTTATTATGACAAAATGGCTTTCTTGGGGGGTAAATATCATATCATAAAACATTATATTGCCTGGCGATATTTTCTTCTTTTCAGATAGCTGAAATACCAAACCTTGTTTTACTTCTTCTAAATCAGGGAGGGTATAAAATTTGACACATTCTCCTCTTAAGCATTCGCTCGCATGTTCTAGTACAAGAATAGCGATAATAGAATTTTTAGGGGCATAGCGGCTAGCAATTACCGAGAAACCCATTATTATTTTTTTTTTGACTGGATTTGGTTGAAGTTGAGGAGTATGGAGGGTATTAAAATTTATTTGCCAAAGGCAAATTTCTATTTTTGGCATAGGAGAAAATAGGTCTTTTATGCCTAAAGTAATAAGCATTTTTTCATCTTGAGTAAGAGCCAATAAGGAAAAAAATTCAATATTTTCAATAAGCAGTGAATTGATCATTTTTAGAGGATTAGTTTTCCATATTTCAATTTTCCCATCCCTTTTACGAAGCAATTTATCTTTTTCCATGCACGATGCTCTGAAAAGAAATTGGCCATTCTGAAAAAACTGGAGAAAATTGTACTTAGGGAACGTCGACTTTGGATTAACTCTTGTCGCCAATATTTGCGTTTGAGCTTCAAAAGTTTCCAAATTCCAAATATAGAAACTGTCCCAATCAACGGAAGCCAAATGCTTGCCATCAGGAGACACAGCCATAGCGAGTATATTACTTTGATGGTTTAAATAAGGGAGCTGGCCAAACTGGACATCTCTAAGCTCCGCGCCATCAAGAATAGCGTTTTCTAAGGAGCAGCCAGTAAAATCCGCCCCTTCTAGATTCGCTCCCGAGAAATTAGCTTTATTCAAAATTGCCCGGGCAAGCCTAACACCGGGAGCTTGAATTCCTTTCAAATCACATCCAATAAAAGAAAAATTGGTTTTTTTTAAAATCATCAAGGCATTTGCAGCTGCGACCTTTATTTTTATGCAATCTTTCGAAAGTCTGACAATTGTTAAAAGAAAGCGTTGCTCGGCTTTTAATTTTTCAGGGTTTCGCAAATAATGAGTAGCTTCCTGTCTCACATCGGCCGGACTTTTAAGACTTATATTATAGTTTTCAATAATATCTATTTTATCAATCAGCTGCTTCCATTTTCTGCACACTAGCCTAGCTTGCTTTCGATCTAGCAATTCCAAATTTTTAAATATTTCTAACCCAATTTTTATAGCTAAAGAAGAAGGGAATGAGGGATTTTGTTTGTTATCTAAAAAAATCTTAGAATTTATGTCAGAGGAAATTAGCACCTTATAATTCTCCTAAAAAGAGGGTGAGGAAAGATCTATTTAAACTTTGCAAACAATAATAAAATAAAGCAATTCATTTTTATTTGATTATTTGTATAATTTAAATAATTTCTTGTCAAATATTAACAAGGGCTGCACAGGCAGGGACAATATGAAAAGAGCTACTTTTAAAATGAGTTCTTATGTTTTGAGGATATTAAAGTATATTCGTTTACTAGATAGTCTAGTCACGAGAAATAAAATAAATGCTTGAATGTGCTACTCTTCTATGCTCATCAATGGAGCATCTTATGGAAGCACACAGAAGACATGATAGATCCAACAGAGTTTGGAATTTACTAGAACCTCATTTGCCAGGAAGAAGAGGGGCTTGGGGTGGGATAGCAAGAGATAATAGGACTTTTATCAATGCAGTATTTTGGATATTAAAGAACGGGAGCTCCATGGAGGGATTTGCCTCCAGATTACGGTTGTTGGAGCAATACTCATCGGCAATTTATCCGATGGCGCAATCAGAGAGTCTGGGAAAGGTTGCTTGAGGTGCTGATTGACGATCCAGATGATGAATGGCTTGTGATAGATGCTTCACATTGTCAAGTGCATCCTCATGCAGTGGGAGCTAAAGGCGGTAATCAGAGCATGAGTCGTACAAAAGGGGGCTCAATACAAAATTGCAACTTGCCGTGGATGCGCGTGGTCTGCCGATCAGAGTCATGATTACAGAAGATACAACAGCAGATTGTACTCAAGCAAGGAATTTGATCGCTGGTCTTACAGCTGAGTGGTTACTGGCAGGCAAAGGATCTGATAGCGACGCAATCGTTGAGCAAGCTATAAGGCAGGGGATGCTAGTGGTGATTCCTCCACGAAAGAATCGCATAACTGGTCGAGAATACGATAAAGATCTCTATAAGTTAAGACATTTGGTGGAAAATGCATTTTTACATTTGAAGCGCTGGAGAGGAATAGCGACCCGTTATGCAAAGAACACAGCCTCATTCTTGGCTGCAGTCCATATTAGATGTATTGCTCTATATGGGCAGAAGTCTCGTGACTACACTATCTAACCCTCTCTGTCAAATTTAAAAGGTTATTTTATGCTAAAGTTTTTAAAATTATTTTACCTTGACCCTAACTTATGCCGTGCCCTTTCTCTTCATAAAATTCAAAAAAAAGATTGACAATTATTAGAAAAAGAGAAGAAGATGAAATTTAAAAATTTTTATCTATAAATCAAGCGTAAAAAATCCTTGTTCAAAGGCTTATACGTACGTATTATTCTAACCTAAGGAAAAGCACGATGGAACCTAGCATACCTTTTACATCTTCTATTACAACACCATTGATTACTTTTCATCTAGATGGCAAGGTATCCAGCCATTCCGACAAATACAAATATCGATTACATCTACTTTTAAAACAAACAATCACGGCAAAAGTAGAGGTGAGTAAAGTTAAGAAAGAAGAATGGAAGGAGTGGGAAGTGACTTTTCAAACTCATTCGACTGACTGGCTTTTAGCAAACATTTCTCGTTTAATGCTGCAACAACATCCTCAACTCAACCTAACAAAACAAAAGAGTGTTAAGCAGTTAAATCTAGAGTTTGAACAAGTTAACTCAAAAGAACCTGTTCACATAATGGTAGAGATCAAGGGTAAGACTTCGCGAGGGGAAAATTATATTTTACACTTATGCCCAAGCAAACTTAAAGAAAGCCGGGCAACTCTCCAAGATAAAAAAGGAAAAACAAAGCCTATTGCTCTTGATTTGGGTTTTTTGGAAGCATTTTCTTTAGAAGATCTTCGGCATCTTTTTTTAGCAGACTTTGAAGCATTTGTTCGAATTAAGATAAAACAAAAAGACGGAGAAAAATGTTTATGTTTGTCTGCTTTAAACTCATCGTCTCTTTCTTTGTCATCACTTAAGCATACGAAAGACTTAGTAAAATATCTCAAGCAGGGGAATTCCCAAGATCCAATTATAGCTATATTGCTTAAGAAGATGGTAGACGCCTTTGTTAACATGCTACAGCCTCGCTCAGAGGCAGTCGAGGAGATGATTGAAATCTTTGATAAATTGCAGCAAAACGACCAAATGCGCGTTTTTAGGAGCGTTACCAAACATTTTGTAGAAAATCCTTTAACCGATCAAAATATTTTAAAAATTTTAAAGAAGATTCTGGTCTATTTTCAAAAAACAATTTACCAGCAGCAGGTGGATGCAGAAGAAGATAATGTTTTTCTTTCCTCAAAAATTTTAGACGAATTTGATGCGAACGATTTAGTAAAACTACTAGTGATTTTGACAGAAAATTTGGTTCCACAGGCTGGTTCTAAAAACATCCCTTCCATCCAAAATCGCCTAAGAGCGCTCGTTGCTTTGCTAGAAACCATGATCATACAAAAAGTGCAAGGAGTTAACAAAGATGTTTATCTCAGTGCTTATAAAGCCATTAATGAAATAGCAAAGAGCAAAGACTTAAAAAATAACTTAGAGATGGACTATCTTGCTCATTACGGCAAAAATTCCTTTCTTCAAATTTCCGATGACACCACAGTTGGAGATACAGCTAAATCTACTTTGTCCCGTACTTTTTATCTTCTGCGCGGTTTTGCCAAAATTGCCGATAGCGTCAGCATCTTTGAGCCTTGGCACATAGTTTCTTTATTTGATTCGGTAGAGGATTTTAAAAAAGTTTTATCCTACCGAGATTATCGCTTTAAAAAGTGGTTTTCCAAAAAACAATGGTTTACTAGTTTACTTGCCTTGCGTTTTACCCTTTTTAAAAAACCGGAAAAGTTTTTTAGTGAATTAGATAAATTAAATACACAGGAAGTAAGTTTTAGCAAAAAAGCAATAAGGGTCTTTCACCACCCCTTATTTCTTATCGGATTTGTTAATTTACTCAAAGAAGTGCTTCACATTCCTACACATGTTCCAAAAGACCTTGCTTTAAAAAAAGTCATTATCCAGCTCTTGCAGCGCATTTACCAAGATAATGTGAGTAAAGAAAAACCTAATTCTCCCATTTCTTTTAAGTTAGAGTCAGATGAACATCGAAATCAAATTTTAGAAATTGTCAGAAATTGTTTATTAGCTTGTAAGACCCATGACGACCCAGCAGTGAGCCGCGTGACTGAAGAATCCCTCAAAGAGTTGAACCTGCAAGATGTGGTCTTTTCCCCAGTTTCTAGACCACAAAATGAACTTTTTGATCAAGCAGTGAAACAGATACCTATCCTCGATGCCTTAAAGCAAATCTCAAAGCAATTAGAAAAAGATGATCAACTTAAAAAAGAAAGTGTGTATTACATTTCTCCAAATGTCCAGGAAGACGAAGGCTTTTCTGCTGACTCATTTCCTTTAAAAAAGGCCTTAAAAAACTTTTTCGAAACTGAAAATACACCCGTTCTTTATCTAGAAGGAGACGGGGGAGCGGGGAAAACGCTTACCATGAAAGTTCTAACCAACGAGCTATTAAGAAATTATTCTAGCACCAGTTATTTTCCCTTTTATACCTATTTAGGAAGTTTAAACAATCCTCTTGAAAAAATTATAGAAGAGACATTTGCTTTGCGTGGAATGACTCCAGATCAGTTAAATGAATTAAAAGAGCGTAAAGTAGTTTTTATTTGCGATGCTGTGGATGAAATCAATCCTCTTAAGCTTCCTAGTGAAACCAAAAACATGAACATGTATGAAGCTAATAACTTTGCAGAGAAAGACATAGCCAAAGTTATCTTTGTCAGTAAGAAAGGACTGAATGATGCAAAACGCTTTGAACCTGTGGGAAAAACGATTCAAAAATTAATTTTAACACCTTTTAACGAACAACAAATTTTTGACTATCTAGAAAAATTTGCACAAGAGCGTCAAAAAGAAGAAAATAATCTTTTTCCTACGTGGACTGCAGAAAAATACCGGGAAACTTTCAAAAAGCTGCAAGATAGCGAACTATGGAAACTTATTACCAACCCTTTTAGATTGCATGTCATCGTCGAAGTTTTGCCTTTGATTGTGGAAAGTAGATCAGATATAAAAATAGAAGAGATTTTTCGACAACAAACAAAGGGGGAGATCGAGCAACATTTCTTTGACATTTTTGCCTGTGTTCAAGCTTATCGATCTAGCCTTAAAGAAAAACTCCTCCCTATTGGGCCTGAAAAATTTTTAATGTATTCTGCTCAGTTAGCTGCAGCTATGCAAACGCATGAAATTTTCTCCATTCCACTTCAAGCTATTGCTGAGCAACAAGAAGATGTCAAAGATCTTTCAAACTCTTCAACAAGCACGAAAGAGGATATCGCTTTACAAGGAATTATTCAAAAATTCTTTAAGAAATCTCATGAAAAATTTTATAAAGAATGTTTAATTTTAAAAAACCAAGGAGAATGGGCTTTTATGCACGGAGATTACCAGCTCTACTTTTCTCAGTTTGGTAATTATTTCGGTCGCGCTAAAAGATTTGATGAAATTTATAACAAGTATAACTTAACTAAGTGGATTAGACGGGATAACGACAGAAGTTAGCGTAATTAAGCAAATTTAAAAAATTACTTCAACTTTGTGTCAAAAAATTAGGGGTAATTTTTTAAATTTTAGTTATCTGCTTTTAATACTTAACTATTCATCTATTCTTAGATTTCACTTCATTAATAATGTTTTCCAAGTAATTTTGCTCCTAAAAAATTTGCTTATTAAAAAAATACTTTTAAATTAGCAAATAAGTTTAGATTTTTTATTGAAATCTTTTTTCATTTTGTAATTGAGTAAGCAATAAAGTATTTTTTGCATCCAAATTTTGTGTATTCTTTAAACTCAACCTAGTTACATTTAAATAAATTGGAATTTTCCATAAAAAATTAAATTTCCCCTTCTTTATTTTCCATACTCTCAATTTTACAAAACTATAAATGTCTTGAACAATCAAAAATTTACCTCTGGGTGAAAGTTTAATTATCGAATGATGAAAAGGAAGCGTAAAACGATCGAGCTTTTTCATTTGATCTAAATTCCATAAGCAAAACTTGGATTTATCTTCGGAAAAAACGCTTTCGCTCATTGAGTTTACTAGTTTTTCAACAGTCACCATCAAAGAGCCATCTTTGAACAGATCAAAACAGTCTAATTCATTTTTAAACTTGATGGTTTTTTCATTACGCGTCTCTTTATCCCATACAGCAAGGGTTTGTTTATTTTTTTGAAAACAGAACTTTGATTGACCTAATAAGCAAAAATTAGTGGGGGGTAATGCGAAGTGTAATGTGAAGGGTAATTCCGTTGACCACTGAATCAGCTTTTGTATTTGTTGGGTTTTCCAATTAATCTCCCATATATGGATTTGCCCTGTTGTAATATTGCTTAAAGCAAAAGTTGTGATGGGAAAAACATGATCAGAAAGAGTAGGTTCAATTTTTTCTTTGTCCAAAAGACAGGAATGAGGAACAGTAAGTTTTTGTTCCTTGGAATTGATGTCAATTAATTGATTTTGTTGTTTGAAATCTATTTCTACTAATTTAAATTGGTTTTGATAAACAAAAAAGAGATAACGATTGTCTTTTGACAGAGCCCAATTTAAAAAAGATCCTACATATGAAATCTACACTTCTTCATTTTCAATTTGAGAAATAATAATCTGGTTTTTGTCAGGGCTTTCATGAAAAATTGTTTTGATGCAATATTGAACATCAAAAGAGAGACGATAATCCAACATTTGTTCAAAAAAAGTTTTCCTTAAATTTTTATGACCAAGTTTTTTCCCCTTGAAAATTTGATAGGTATAAAGCTTATTTTCAACATTTTGAAAATAATATGTTTGCTTATTTAAAGAAAAAAAAGGGAAATCATTTTCAAAAGAATGGAGCTCATTTTCAAAACTCCAAAGACAAATTGTTTGCTCATCCAGAGAAAAATACATATTATGAGGTAAAGGGAAGTCTTTTTTTCCTACAAAAGCTTTTAATGGAGCAATAGAAATTTGTTTTATTTTAGAGCGAAAAACAAACTGATCATTGGAAATAAAATTTTTAGCTTTACTACTATTACCACTGAATTTAGCGGAAAATTGTTCGCTGAACTTTAATTTAAAATCTTTGCCACGGATGCGAAAAAAGCTTTCATCACATTTGTAATATATAAAATAGGCTATCTGTAAGCTACCCGGTAAAAATTGGAGTTTTCTTATAAGGTGCTCTTCAAAAAATAAGATTTTTTTTGCTTATTTTTTATATCCCAACTATATACTTTACTTTTAAATTCGATTGGGATTTTACCAGAAAAAAGTCTGCTAATTTTTTCGGGAAGGATATTTACAATAAGTTGGCTTTCTTGAGGAGTAAACACCATATTGCTAACTTTATATTCCTTTTTCCCTTTCAATAGCTGTAATGTCCAATTTTGTTTAAGTTCCAAGTCGGGAAGAAGATAAAATTCAACGCAGCTTCTCTCTAAAACATATAGGGCGATAATAGAGGTTTGGGGAGCATAGCTAGCCTTTTTCGCTAAACCTGTTATTATTTTTTTCTTTTCTAATGTAATTTGAAGAAGGATTTGATCCTTAAAGTCTATTTGCCAAAGGCAAATATTTGTTGTTTTGCTAGAAAGCATTTCTTTTTTTAAGGATACACTAATAAGTGTTTTTTCATCTTGAGTAAGGGCCAATAACGAAAAAGAGTTAATATCGTCAATAGCCAATGAGCTAATCATTTTTAGGGGCACAGCTTTCCATATTTCAATTCTTGCTTTTTGAGGCGTTTTCCCTTCTTATTAGATGCTCTAAAAAGAAATTGACCATTTTGAAAAAACTGGAGAAAAGATTGCTGAAGACTTCTTATCTCCAAGGGTTGCTTTTCAGCTTCAAAAGTTTCTAGATTCCAGATATAAAAATTTTCGCAATCAACGGAAGCTAAATATTTGCTATTAGGAGACAAAGCCATAGTGAGTACTTTATCTTGATGGTTTAAATAGGGGAGCTGGCCAAACTGAACATCTCTAAGCTCCGCGTTATCAAGAATAGCGTCCTCCAAGGAGCAGCCAGTAAAATCCGCCCCTTCTAGATTTGCTCTTGAGAAATTGGCTTTATCCAAAATTGTCCGGGCAAGCCTAACACCAGGCGCTTGAACCCCTCTAAAATCAGAGCCTATAAAAGAAAAATTGGTTTTTTTTAAATCATCAAGGCATTTGCAGTTGCGAACTTTATTTTTATGCAATCTTTCGAAAGTCTGACAATTGTTAAAAGAAAGCGCTGCTCGGCTTTTAATTTTTCAGGGTTTCGCAAATAATGAGTAGCTTTCTGTCTCACCTCGGCCGGACTTTTAAGACTTATATTATAGTTTTCAATAATATCTATTTTATCAATCAACTGCTTCCATTTTCTACACACTAGCCTAGCTTGCCCTCGGTCTAGCGATTCCAAATATTTAAATATTTCTAACCCAATTTTTATAGTTAAAGGAGAAGGAAATAAGGGATTTTGTTCGTTAACCACAAAAATCTTAGAATTTATGTTAGAATCTATGTTAGAGGGAAGCTGCATCTTATAATTCTCCTAAAAAGAGGATGAGAAAAAGATCTATTTAACTGTTGCGGTGTATATAAACTATTTTTGGTAATTTTGCGAAGTCTATCTTTTGCATCATAAACTCAGAGATATATCAGACGGCATTGACAAAGTAACATGAATGGAGGGATGATAAGTTTGATTTTCATTAAATCAATTGGTATATAAATAGATTTCTAAATACGAAATAAGGCCCTTTTTGTTGAAATCTTGCTGAGGTTGCAGCGATTACATAGGAAAAGTAGCGCTTCTGTTAACTCTATTGCTGGATAGATAACATAACTACTTTATCTCTGTCGGCTGCGACAAGATTTATAAAAAGAGGATGAATAAATTTACCATTAAACGCATAATTATATATGAACATATTAACATCAGCTATTGGGAATAAACTAATTTTTCAGATACGATGAAGTATTTCATTTTTATTCACTTCATAGAAAATACTTCTATAATATTACTGATTAATTTTTTTTAATGCTTCTTCGTAACTTTCGCGCTCATCTTTATAATCATAGATGCCTTTAGGTCCTTTATAAAAATAAACAATTTTATCTTTGTGAGTACAAACGGTCGCTACATTTGGCGTTTCAATTACGTTACCTTCAAAATCGTAATTACCTATACTTAGCTCTACGTTCGTATTAGATATAGGATAATCTCTGAGATAAGGACGAATCATTTCATTATTATTTACTTCTGAGATAAATTCTTCTGTAATCAAAATGATCAGTGCTTCTGATTCTTTTTTATTTAGAGATCCCTCTCTTCTGAATCCTAAGCTAAAATTATATATGCCGTTTTCAACGCCTCCTCCAATAGTTTCTAGTTGCAAATGTTTCTCATGTTTCATGCGTTTTGCAAAATCTTTGATAACTGCATACATCAAATTACCTTCTTGGGACATTTTAGAGTGATGTGATGGCATAGCAACCACTTCGAAGATAATTAAACAAATTAACAATAGGGAAAAAGGTAGTTTATTCATTTAAAAAATTATTTGTAATTGTTGCTATTTCACGAGCATAAGTTGGGCTTTGGAATGAATGATCCATAATGAAATATTCTGGATGAGCTTTCAAATTCACTACTGTGTCTCCACATCTCGAAATTTTATGATAATCTAACCAAGGAATAAGATCTTTATCACTCGTTAGATGCTTTACTTTGCCACATAAGCCATCCGCTATGTATCCTCCTGGAGCAACAGCAAGGACTTGAATCTGTTTTCTCAATTCTGGCGGATAGTCCATTAAAGCATTTCGAACATAAACAGCAGCTCGGCTATGGCAAACCATTAAAATCTTTCCTTCAGGAGTATCTTTGAAAAATTCATTCCAAGATCTATGTAGTATTCGCACAGATTCATAAGCAACGTTGTTTATTAAAGCTTGTTTATAGTGGTAAAAATCACTAAACATCCCTTGGGAAGCAGAGTATACCCCAAGTACATTATGGTTAGCAAGTAAACCAAGATGGCCAAGGCTACTAAGGTGATCTTGACGGCTATTATTCACACCATTCATAAACATTAAGAGTTTCCCTTGAGTCGTCTTTAAGTTATAGGGCATATTGGTTAAAGGATTTTTAAAGTCATTTAAATTATATACTGCGGATCGATTATAATAAATAGCATCAGGAATTTCAGAGTCTGAATGGAAAAATTCATAATCTTCTTCAGATTCACAAAATTTATGATTCACAACACTGTTTAATGGCTCGTTAGTCAGGTACTGATACACATTACTTGCAACAAAGCCAGGAATCCCAAATGCACCATAGTCGCACAAAGCCATTGTATAATCAAACGTGGTATCTAATAAACCTGAAAAAGTGAATAGCCCAAATTGATCAAAGTAGATAAGAGGGCTATGATGCACATAGGCGTAGAGGTTAGGACCGTCTTCAAAGCCGGAAGGATCAGCTGTAATCCAGCGACCGAGGTTAGGATCATAATACCGAAGACCAAATGCGACAAATCCTGTCTCGGGATCAAATCGTTTGTTAGCATAACGCCAAGGATTTCCAACCTGAGATTCTTTAATTTCTTTTCCTTTCGCATTAAGGATTTGAATTTCTCCAAAAGCAGAATAGCGATAAGTTTCAATCAGTTGCCCTTGTAAAGTCTGTAACCCGCTAATTTGACCGAATAGATCACGAATGGGGACATAGACTTGATCATTTAGTTCAATGGCAACAGGAGGATACTTTTCACCTTTCCCAAGAACTTTTAATTCAGTGATTTTTCCTTTAACGATAGCTCCAATTTCTTCCTGTCCCTGATGAAAGTACATTTCTTCTTTAAGGCCTTTTTTACTCAGGCGTCGATTAAAAGGATCATAAGAGTAAGAAATCGTTTGCCGTTTGGATGTCACTGATCGGAGACGGTCAAGGGCATCGTAGGTATAAATGGTTTTTTCTGAACCTCTTTGTTTCTCAATTAAATTTCCATTGGGATCATAGAGATAGGTTTCATCTCCTCTTTTTAAAAGTTGATTGAGAGAATTGTATGTGTGTTCTTGATCATCTTTAAGTAAGCGATTCGAGAGGGAATCACATTGGTATTTATGATTAGCATGTCCTTTTTCACTTTGTAATTGATAGAAATCATCATAAGTATAAGAAGAAACTTTGCCATCCGTTTCATAGCTGAGCAGATTGCCGACCTCATCATACCCCTCGCTTGAAATTGTTTGTTTGAAAAAAGGGGAGGCAACACCGACACATCGATCTAAAGAATCATATTGATAATGAACAAGACCATTTTCTCCTGGCGGTTGGGATTTAATTGGTGCACCTTGTAGATTGTGTTCTAAATCTTTATGCGTATAAGAGTACTTTTCGTTCACTAAACGATGAACAGCTTTTAAATCGACTGCGCTGAACTGATATTCAATTGCTGTTTGATCGGGTAGTGTGATAAGAATAGCTCTGCCAAGGCGATCGTATTGATAAGAAAGAATTAATCCATTTCCGAGTTTTTCTTGGATCATTCGTCCCATTTGATCATACAAACGCTCAGTAGAGCTTTCTGTAACATGGTCGACGACTTTTTTTATCAGTCCATTTAATGTATATTCATAATCGTAATCAATAGATCCATCAGAAGATTTTAACGTTTTTAAATAGCCAAATGAATCGTAGGTGTGAGATAAAATGGCTCCATCGGGTTTTGTGGTAGAAATTTTTTGACCTCGTTGATTATAGAGGTAATGAGTGATTTTTTGTTCGGGTGTATAAGCCGCTTCCGCAAGCGTTATTAATTGATTATTTTCGTTGTAGCTGAAAATTGTTTCAATGGAATGCGTTGTTTTTCCATCCACCATCACATGGTCAATGCGTTTTGCTTGATTGCCATTCAAATCGTAATAAAATTGTTGATGAGAAATCTCTATTCCAAAAGGAGTTTTTCGCTTCTCACTAACTAATCGATTCGCGTTGTCATAGGTAAGAATTGTCTGATAACCTAGGGCATCTGTTGTGGTAGCTTGCAAGACGCGTTGATTATAATGATTTAAGAAATAAGGATTATAAGCTGTGTGCGTCGTTTGACCAAGTGCATTGGTAATTTCTATCACATTTTGATGAGCATCATAAGTTGTTTTTGTGACTTGTTCACCCGCCTTAACAACAGTTTTATTCCCTTTCGCATTGTAAGTATATTGATTGCATTGATAGAGCTGATTTTGAGCATCTTCTAACCTATCTTCAATAATACGATTGAGCCAATCATAGACTTTAATAGTACGTCGATAATTTGATTCATCAATCCATTCTTTAGTTTCAATTTCTCGTCCCAAATTATCGTAAAAGTACTCTGTCATTTGATCTTCTTTAATTTGAGAGACCAAGCGACCCGCAAAATTATAATGATAATGGGTGACGATTCCTTCTTTATCTATGTAAGTTAAGGGGTGGAAAGCATTATACGACCAATGCTGTGTACAAAGAAGATTTCCTTCTGCAGCATAAGTGGATTCTGTTAGAATTCTTCCTTGATAATCTTTTTTATAGTGAGTGCGTATGCCATTTCGCTCAGTTTTTTGAATGAGAGTTCCATCTAGCAAATAAAGATATTGTTCGAAAGATCCATCGGGATAGTGGGCAAGAAGAGGTTGGCCACGAATGTTATATTGAATTTTGGTTTGCAACCCTTTAGCATCTGTTACACAAGTTGGAAGACCGATAAGATTATATTCTCTATGAATAACAAGAGAAACAATTTCTCCAGCTTCATTTTCTATCTCGGGTAAATGTGTGGCAATTTGACGACCAAGATCGTCAAATTCAAATGTGGTTTCTTGTCCATAAGGATCGGTTGTGGCGATACATTGGTTTAAATAGTTATAGCGGTGCTTAGTCGCAAAATAGTTACCATCCGTATGCTTCTCTTCTTGCAAAACGAGACGATTGGAATAGTCGTAAGTATTATGTAAAGAAAATTGGGAACCCGGCTCTTCTTGAAAGATAAGATTATTATAGTCATCATATTTTTTAGAAGTGACTTCCCCCAAAGGATTAATCTCTTTGGTACAGTTTCCATGGCCGTCATATTCCCAACTTTTTGAATAACAAAAATCGCCTTGGTTATCATAAGTGTCTTCTTTTGCAAGATAACCTTCCAGGGTATAATGATAAATAACTCTGTTAAGCAACACTTCTTGTTTGGATTGCAAATCCAAATACATATGATCCACTCGTTCTGGCAAATGTACAAGCGTATGCTGCCTTGGGTAAAGGTGGGTAATAAAGCGTTTTGTTAAACCTGTTAAATCGTATTCTAATAATCCTTTCCCATCATCGATAACTTTTTTAATGATGACATGATTTTGATCATAAGTATAAAACTCTCTTTTTTGTACGATTTGATCAACGACAATGAGCTTAGCGGCTAAAAGATCACTTTTTGGATAATAATGATAGACGGTAACAACGCCATTACTATCTGTTTCTGTCAAAAGATGATTTAACCCGTCTTCTGAATACGTACAAACTTTTTTTTCTTTTTCACAACCATTATTAATAGGAATATGATGCCCATCAAGCTGAAGTTGAGGGGATGGCATTCCTGTCAAACATCCCCACAATTCCTTTTTTTTAATGTTTCCGCGTTCATCGTATTTAAAATATCTCGCTTGATGCATATTCCCTTGGCCATCTTTTAGATATTTACAAATGAGATTTCCTTCATTCGAGGAACCTTCTTTACCCCATACAAAACCTTCTTTACTAAATAAGTGATAATCAGAAGTACCTTGATATTTTCGAATTTGTTCTAAGCGGTGTTCTTTTGTGAAGCAATAAGTTGTTTTATGCGAGTAGGCATCATAAACATCTGTTTTCCCACTTTGAAGCTCTTTATTATCCTCTTTGATATCGTAAACAAAGCGGTGAGTTGTAATAGCTTTATCATCTGGCCCAACGGGTGCTTTTAATTGTCGCACACGGTCAATGCGATAATCGTTTTTATCTTCAATATAAATGGTGGGAAGACCGTTATTAAATTGATAGAGATACTTGTTTTTGTAATAACTAATATCTAAAAACTGCTTATCAGCAATTTTCTTTTTTGACATTAGAAGAAAATCAGATGAATCTCTTTTGACATATTCATAGCTTTCGAGAGGAAATCTAGGTTTTTCAACGTCCTTTACATACAAAACAGTGTTATCAGAATAATTTTTAATTGTTTGTCGAGTAAAACTATATTTGACCACTTGGTTGTCGCTGGTTTGAAGATGAAGACGCTTACCAACTTGGTCAAATCGAATCGTACTAAATATTCGTTGTGTTTTAGCGTTTAAACACTTAATGATATGGAGTCTTCCGAATACATCTTTGGAATGGACATATTCTAAACGAATGCCATTCGGTTTGGTTTCACTCGACTGAAGGTAATTAATGTCTCCTAACGGAGACTTATAGTGCTGAATATGTTTAACAACTCCCGCTCCTGTTTTGATTGAAAATTGTTCATCAGCAGGATAAGTTGTCACTTGGTAATTATTAACATTTGTTCGTCCACTAATTTCATTCCCTGCTCCGTTAGTCAGCCCTTTAGGACGAATCATTTTAAATTGGCATTTCTTTTTGTCGCCTTCTAGGATGGGAGAATGATGATAAGTTAAAGCGGACCCACTCGTTGAAAAAAGTTGGCAATAACTTACCTCTTTTTGCTGGTATACTCCATGCGAATAATGAAGCATATCACGATGATTGGACCACCAACTTATGCCAAATCTTTCTTGGGTACTTAAACTACAGTAAGAACGACTGAAAATTAAGGGTTCAGGTCCTGGAACCACAACATCCACACTTTGGTCGACCAACTGTCCACTAATGGCGCAAACCATTCCACCTACAAGACTTGAAGGGAGCCCTTCTGTCGTTGCAACTGATTCAATGGCTGGAATAGGATCATTGTTGTTTGCTGTCAGCGTTTGCAGGCAAAGAATAAAGTTCAACAGTATATATATTATCCAACACATAAAGATGCCTTAAAAAAATTTCTGATTTGAATTTAAAAATAGGCACCTACATTAAAGAGATTAGTGAAGATTTGTCAAATTATTTTTTTATTAAACTCATTTTAGACGATGCATTAAGTTCTGCTATTTCAAAATGAATTAGTAGCTTTCATAAAATTTTTTCACTAGCAGCAACAAAATTTTGAAAGTTTTTTGGATAGTTAAAGTGGCAAAAAAATTTCAGGTATTTTTTAAATCTCATTAAGCTTGCTTAGCTTATGCTGTAAGTTTCCCTTGGGATAAAGTCATTGGCATTTTGGTTAACTTCTGTTATATTTTTTTTCTTAGAGAACCAAAAGTTTTAATCTTGAAAGGTTGTTCGTCATGGTCCAAAAAAAATATTGCGAGGCGATTCATCAAACAGAGAGGCGCCCGACGCGCGTTGTTAATGTGGGGAATGTTGGCATTGGAGGCAACCATCCTATTCGTATCCAATCCATGACAACATCCAGTACACGAGATGTGGAAGCGACAATTGAACAAGTCATCCGTTTGGCTGATCAGGGATGCGAAATTGTTCGCGTGACAGTTCAGGGAATTAAAGAAGCGGATGCGTGTGAACATATCAAAAAGGGGTTGATTAAACGTGGTTATCAAACTCCACTTGTTGCAGATATCCATTTTTATCCTCCTGCAGCCATGCGTGTTGTGGATTTCGTGGACAAAGTACGCATTAATCCAGGAAATTTTGTCGATAAACGTGCAAGCTTTAAGCAAATTGATTATGATGATAAGTCTTATGCCAGAGAAATTGAGAGGATTGAAGAAAAATTTACTCCCTTAGTGGAAAAGTGTAAACGGTTAAACCGTGCTATGAGAATTGGAACTAATCATGGCTCATTATCCGATCGAATCATGAACCGCTATGGAGACACACCTTTTGGAATGGTCGAGTCAGCTCTGGAATTTGCTCGCATTTGTCGAAAAAATGATTATCATAACTTTCTTTTTTCTATGAAAGCTTCGAATCCACAAGTCATGATTCAAGCTTATCGTTTATTGACGCAAGCCATGTATGCATTAGAATGGGATTATCCCTTACACTTAGGTGTGACAGAAGCGGGGGAGGGGGAAGATGGGCGAATCAAATCTGCGATGGGGATTGGATCTCTTTTAATTGATGGAATTGGGGATACCATTCGCGTTTCGTTAACAGAAGATCCTTGGCACGAGATAAATCCTTGCCAACGATTGATTAAACTGGCTTCTGCTTATCAACGTCAAGGTGTGGCTCCTTTTATAGAAAATTATCGTCAGATAGAAGCAATCGAACGACGTCAAGTGCACTTATCTTCAAACGTTCCCATGCATCGTGACGGAACAGTTTTTATTTCGTTACCGATTAACATGCTTAAAGAGGCTTCTCTCTATCAGCAAATTGGTTGTGAAGGTCCTTTTGGGAAACCTAAATTAAAGACTGCCACAGCAGATAATTTAGTTTTAAAAAATCCAAGTTCTGGCTCTGAAGAAAAACGGCAGCTTCAAATTTTAAAAGATTTAGGAATAGGCCTTTTTTCAAAAGATCCTTTTGAAATGAGTTTGGCTATTCACCCGTTAAAAGGATGGCTCCAGTCCCGTGCGGTGGATTCTTTTGCTTCCCGTTTTTCTTCATCACGGGCTAAATCCGCTGATCAGCCCTTGATCATTCAAATAACTGATGAAACTGAAAAAGAATGGAAAGAAGTTATTTCTTTAAAACCACAATTAATTATTTTATCTCCTTCAACTAATCGTTTACACTATTCAAGACAATTTTTTGAGTGGCTACAGCAAAATCAATTAAATTATCCAGTCATTTTAAACTTCACTTATCAAGGAGAAAATGAAGATACCATTCTTTTAGCTAGTATGGAATGTGGATCCCTTTTATGTGATGGACTTGGAGAAGGAGTTTGGTTAGAAGGTCCTTATGATATCCTCTTTCTTCGCCAATTGAGTTTTTCCATTTTACAGGCGGCTCGCCTTCGCATGTCTAAAACTGATTTTATTTCTTGCCCAAGCTGTGGGCGGACATTATTTAATCTTCAAGATGTCACTAAACGGATTCAGTCTCGTACCTCTCATTTACCGGGCGTTAAGATTGCGATTATGGGATGCATTGTTAACGGGCCGGGTGAAATGGCCGATGCAGATTTTGGGTATGTTGGATCTAAGCCTGGTAAAATCGACCTTTACGTTGGGAAAGAATGCGTGGAAAAAGATATCGATTTTGCAGATGCAGATGATCGTCTTGTCAATTTAATCAGAGCACATGGCCGTTGGATAGAACCTCAAACGATCAATGCATAACATTCATCATCGATGTTAATTTAACGATGATCCTTTATGGGGTTCCCAGGCAGTTTCAGACAAATTTAAGTGAAAATTGACAAATCTTGACACAACAAATAGATAATCCGATAAACGGTTCAAATAAATTAAAATATCTTCTACAACGTCGGCCTGTTCATATAGAGGTATGACTAAGCGTTCCGCTCGTCGAATGATACTTCTTGAAAGGTGTAGAGCGGCTCCTGCTGAATGACCTCCAGGTAAGATAAAATTTTTAAGAGGAGGTAGTTCAGTTTCCATTTGATCGATCCATTTTTCTATTAACTGAATTTCTTCTTGATCAAATCGTGTTTTTTCTAATTTTTTTGCATGTTGACTTGTTCTTGGAGTTGCAAGAGCGGCTCCTACGTCAAATAACGCATGTTGAATCACTTCGAGTTGTTCTTTGATTTGTTGATAAACAGGCTCTTTAGGAAGAAAAGAAATGGCCATACCGATCGAAGAATTTCCCTCATCGACAGTACCGAGGGCCTCTATGAAGACATCATTTTTACTAACGCGTTTACCTGTAAATAATGACGTTGTTCCTTTGTCACCTGTACGTGTATAAATTTTCACTACTGCTACCTCTTATAATAAATGCTCGTTGACGTAGATTATTATTCTGGACATTCTTTGACAAGAGCTTGTCTTAGTTCTTTTAATTGTTTGCAGTCATAAGTTCGTGCTAAAGTGAGTTTCTCTGCTTGCTTTAAATGAATCCATGCTTGCGGATAATCTAAACGTTGTGCATGAAGAATGGCTAAATAATAATTGACTTCTGGATCGTGAGGATAAAAAGCATTAAGCTCTTTAAGCTTCTCTAAGGCTTTTTCTGCTCGATGTAGCTGTGTCCATGTCATAGCTAATTGTAATAAACCTGCTCGGAATCGAGGAAATTTATTGATTATTTTTTCTAAGGAGTCTTTTTTTGCTAATAAAGCTGTTCGATTTTCATCCGTTCTTGAAAACAAAATAGCAATGCTTTTGGCGTCTGTCATTCCATTTAAATAATCTTCTGCCACGGTAGACTTGACAACAGCATAATCAGGAATATAATCTTTAATACTCTTAATCAGTTCTAAACCTAATGTTTCGCGGTTTGTCAATAAGCATGTATATCCCATTAACTCTTTCAATAAAGGATCATCTTTGAGATAAGGTTCTGCTTTTTGATAAGCTAAAAAAGCCTGTTCAAATTGTTCTTGCTGCCAATAGACAGAAGCTTGGTTAAAATGAGCCATTCCAATCACTTCTTTATGAGGCCGGTGTTTTAAAGAATGGTTATTGATGCTTAAATATTCCTCGCAATCTAGATGAACTCCTCTTGCCGTTGTTTCAATATTGATCATTTTATCTTTAGAGCGATGACGAATATAGATATGACCAGGAGGAGTGACCATTTCAAGTTGGAGATTTAATCGCTGAGCGAGGCAAAGATACAAGATAGAGACACCCAAACAGACTCCTCGATGAGAATCTAAAACAGAAGGTAAAAATGTATAGACATCAATGTGATTGGCATACAAGGATTGCGGAGGAAATCGAAATCTCATCTCGTCAAAGACCATTTGGTTGATTGCCTTGATCACTAATTCAGGTGAGGCTTTAGGGGGTAATCGTGCAAGGATTTGAAGCGCGATTAAATCAATCATCGCTTCATATGTGCGAATACGCAGGGAATCATTTCCAAATTGACTCAAAAATAATCCGCGTGCCAAATCAACCTCTTCAGTTGGTAAAGGCCAGATGTCTTTTTCATTCCAAACAGAATGCCCTTGAAGGTGATAGTGACTTAAACGTTTGGATAGCTTTTCTATTTCATCAAGCTCTTGAGAAGTGAGAGGAACTAGCTCAGTATTTGGTTGTTTATTGACAATATTAATTAGGGTCTGGATAACGGGGTCAGAAAGAGGAATGCCATTCAAGCATACATTTTTTTCTTGTTTCCCCGTTAAAAGGTTCCAAGCATCTTGGAGTGCTTTTTGCCCTAAAGGGTGAGAGGGATACAATTCATAAAAAGCCAAATGTTGCGAAACAGAGGTGGGGTTTAGGCTTGTATAAAGAGTTTTAAGTTTTTGATCTGAGGTAGAAGAAACACCTTCTAAATGAAAAAAAATGATTATCAGTAGGCATTGCACATAGAACTTGATCATGATACCCTCCATTAAATCTGCATTCAGAATATCTGGAGTAAAGAGATTTGTTCAAGTTCATAACTGTGCTCAAAGATAACTTTTTGAATCATACACTTTCTATAAAAAAGAGTTTTGGATAAACAATACATTTTAAGACCTATCTAAAACTCTTTTTTTCAAAAGCTAAGTAGTCTTAAACGTGTAATGTTCGACGCCGATTGTAGTCGCAAATGAAATAGTTGATCATACCAATAGGGTTAGTTAACTTTTTCGAGAAAGAGAGGGGGGCTTTACAAGTCGAGAGCAACTTTGTTTAAGGATATTAGTATATTGTTTTAAAATTAGATTTTATAGTTTTCACAAAATAGCTAAAAAAGAAATTCAATAGCTTTAGCTAATGTTTTGAGTTTCTCAAGATTGTTTGTCTAGATGCACTAAACTCACTGATGCTGGATAGCGCATTTAATATCCTTAAGTCACTTTACAGTATTTAGATTTAAATGGATGTGATAATCTCATTGACGCTGGATTAGCAAATTTTAAATTCTTATTAGCTAAACCACATTTGGGTCTGCGTTGATACAAAAAATCTCAATAATGCTGCATCCAGAAATATTATTCGGTCTGAAAAAACTAATAAAATTTTAAAAATTCTAGTACTGAGTGATGAGTAAAACGCGCAATCGTGGTGAACAAAGTGTATTCCTATTTTGCTAGATTAGAAACAGCTATTTGCGTATTTTAAATGCTTAAAATACCATATTTAATCTATTTTATTATTTAAGAAGCAATAGTTTATATTGATCTAAAAATGCAACGAAATCGCTGTTCAACAAACTGAAGACTGTTCATTTAAGTGATGAAATTGGAATCAATTTCTTAGCGGATTTTTTCATATTACAATACAATCTCTTTAACTATCGATCGATAAAACCAATTTTCACTTTAAATTTAATTACATATTTTGTTATATTAATATTGCTATTATTTTATTCATCTAATAAAAGTAAAAATTATTTAATTAAATTAAAGAATAATTATGCATATTTATAATCCAAGATTTAATCCTAGCTATTTCATTGTCAATACAGATGCTCATACTTACTATCGATCGAACAATCGTTTAAATTTTTCTGAACGAATAAATTTATTATGCAAAAAAATTTTTCAGTCTTCCCTGAACCCATTCTTTAGCTATATCAATAGAGATCAACTTCAATCTCAATGGAGAGAGATTTTTTGGGGGCGAAAAGAGATTGCCACAAATCGTCCAGGATCTGGTTTATCTTTACCAAGTCCGAGTCAAACTTCATGTTTTGTCCCTCCTTCTTACAAACTGAGCTTTCATGATAAATCTTCTCTAATTATCTCTAGTTCTCACATATCTTTGTTAATGGAGAAATCGCCCTATTTTAAGAGCCTTTGGTCGGGAAATTTTCGAGAAACTCTTCAAGATCCTCTCGCTTTGACACAAAAAGAGTTTACTTATCTACTCAATTGCCTCGTAGATGCTAGCTTTAAAGTTCCTGTGGAAGATCTCCCTTCTTTCATTCAATTAGCCGATTATTATCAACTGGCAGAAGTTGTAAAAAATTTAGAAGAGCAGTTGCTTGACACATATAAATCAGAAGAAGGTGAGCTATTTAATTCCACCGAAGACAGCCTAGTAAAATTAAAAGAAGTTTTAAATTTCGCGCATCAATATCAATTAAACACTTTAAAAAGCTATTTAGAGCTTACAGTTGTGAGTTCATTATTAAACCAGACTTCTCATTTAATGGAATTTGAAAAAATTTTAAAGCACTTCTTAAATGAGATAGAAGAGCTTAATTTTTCAAAGTATGCCCATTTGACCGATGCCCATCTCTTAGCGTTAAAAAATTGTGAAAATTTGAAAGTACTTAATCTCCAAGCGTGCCACAATCTCACGGATGCTGGATTAGCACATTTGACATCTTTAATGGCTTTACAGCATTTAGATCTGAGTGAATGCAATAATCTCACGGATGCTGGATTAGCACATTTAACACCTTTAATAGCTTTAAAGCATTTAGATCTGAGTGAATGCCATAATCTCACGGATGCTGGATTAGCACATTTGACACCTTTAATGGCTTTACAGCATTTAGATCTAAGTGAATGCCATAATCTCACGGATGCTGGATTAGCGCATTTAACACCTTTAATAGCTTTGCAGCAGTTGAATTTGCACTATTGTAGAAAGCTCACTGACGATGGATTAGCGCATTTGACACCTTTAATAGCTTTACAGCATTTAGATCTGAATGGGTGCCATAATCTCACCGATGCTGGATTGGCGCATTTGACACCTTTAATAGCTTTACAGCATTTAGATCTGAATGGGTGCCATAATCTCACCGACGCTGGATTGGCGCATTTAACACCCTTAGTAGCTTTACAGTATTTAAATCTGAGTTGGAACAATAACTTCACGGACGCTGGATTAGCGCGTTTAACACCCTTAATGGCTTTACAGCATTTGAACTTGAGCTATTGTGGAAATTTCACAGATGCTGGATTAGCGCATTTAACACCCTTAGCCGCTTTACAGCATTTAGGTCTGAGTGCATGCGATAAGCTCACTAGTGCTGGATTAGCGCATTTGAAACTTTTAATGGCTTTACAGCATTTAAACTTGAGCTATTGTGAAAATCTCACGGACGATGGATTGGCGCATTTAACACCCTTAGCTGCTTTACGTTATTTAGATCTGAGTGGATGCGATAAGCTCACTGGTGCTGGATTAGCGCATTTGAAACTTTTAGTGGCTTTACAGCATTTAAACTTGAGCCATTGTGGAAAGCTTACTGACGATGGATTAGTGCATTTGAAACTTTTAGTGGCTTTACAGCATTTAAATCTGAGCCATTGTGGAAAGCTTACTGACGATGGATTAGTGAATTTGACACCCTTAGCGGCTTTACGGCATTTAGATCTGAGCCATTGTGGAAAGTTTACTGACGATGGATTAGTGAATTTGACACCCTTAGTGGCTTTACAGCATTTAAATCTGAGCCATTGTGGAAAGCTTACTGACGATGGATTAGCGCATTTAACACCCTTAGCGGCTTTACGGCACTTAGATCTGAGTCATTGTGGAAAGCTCACTGACGATGGATTAGCGCATTTAACACCCTTAATGGCTTTACAGTATTTAATTCTGAACCATTGTGGAAAGATCACTAATGATGGATTAGCGCATTTGACACCTTTAATAGCTTTACAGCATTTAGATCGGAGTAAATACAATAATCTCACCGACGCTGGATTGGCGCATTTAGCGTTCTTAGTGGATTTGCAACACTTAGACCTAGGTTGATGCGATAAACTCACTGACGTTGGATTAATGAATTTGACATTCTTAGCGGCTTTAACGCATTTAGTTCGGGATGAATGCGAACTGATCTTGCTTGAAGTGTAATAACAAAGAAAGTCAAATGTGAAATTACCAAAAAAGATAAAAATTTTTTTAAAATATTTATGCTCATAAAATTTGGTAATTCTAAAAATGTCATGCTAACTAAAAATTTTCATTTGACTTTTCTAATGTAAATGGCTTTCTTATAGGATCTTCCTCATACGGAGACCTAAAATGACATTAACATGCCCAAGTTGTAGCTAGACAACTATAAAAAAAATGGTCATTTTCATAACGGAAAGCAGAATCATCCATGTCTTAACTGTGGACGTCAGCTTGTCATAGATTCTCAAAATAAAAGGATTAATGAAGAGAGGCACTCCTGAATTTGCCAATCTCTCTTCGAACAATTTTCACTAAAAGTTGTCTGCCGCATTTTAATGTTAGCATGCCATGGCTTCTACAATTCATTCATGAAATCATTAAGGAATTACCAGAAAGCCTGAATATATAGTTAACCAAATTTAATCGTGCCTATAGATATAGTTTAAGTTAAAATTTATGGCATATTCCAAAGATTTAAGGCAAAAAGCACTCAATTATTTAGAAATTGGACATTCTGCAGAAGAAGTCAGACAAGCTTTCTGGGCAAATTTTAAACAATTAGTCCGATTAAGTTTAAACAAATTTTCAAGTCTTGCAAAAGCCATTGATTATTCTTTTTGTCAAATATGTACATAAGTGTACAATTAAATTCAATCAACTATAGTTGGAAAGAAATTGGGAAAAACAAGTTCTATTAAAAAATTAATAACAACTTGGACAAAGATACTCTCGCCTTGTGAGAAAAACCTTCTTCTTCTTGAAGAAATTAACTAACCCTATTGGTATGATGAACTATTTCATTTGCAACTACAATCGGCATCGAGCATTACACGTTTAGGACTACCTAAGCTAAAAAAAGCACCTTTATTGATTATTATTAATATTCAAATATATTTATAAACACATAAGTTTTAAGATTAAAGAAATCAACTTAACAACTTATTAAATAATAAGTTGTTGCATAAGATGGGTTAATGCCGGGTGAGAGGTGAGTTCTTCTAAACTTGGTTTGAATCGATAGCTCCAATTTCTTTCAGAAATAATTCCTGGGATATTAATCCGTTCATCTTCTAGGTGAGGCCAAGTCAGACCAGGAATAAGAGCCAAATATTCTTGTAAAAGATTAATATGAAATAAACTGCTTGTGTGATGACTGTCCCATAAAATTTCTTTTTGGTATTCACGATTTAAATAAGGGTGGTAAGACCAGCCCTTAAGTTGAGCGAAGACTTGAGCTTCTAAAGGAAAAGATTGCCACCACTGTTGTAAGGTTTCGCTGTCATGAGTTGAAACAGTTGTCATGCTATGTTCTGGATATTCTTGTGGGAGAAGAAAACGACCATTATCTTTCCAAAGCCGTTCCCAACGCATTACACGGGTTCCACAAATGCCAAGTGCGCTTAAACATTCTCTGACTTGATCAGGGACCGCACCAAGGTCTTCTCCGATCGGAAGCATTTCACATTCTCTAAGCATAACACACATAATGCGTTGTCCATGATCGACCCAAGTTGCTTCATCAGAAGGAATAAACTCTCCTTGTCGACTCGTTAGACTGCGACGAATAGACCAAATGCGGAAAAAACCAATAATATGATCGATACGATAAATATGATAATAGCGACAAGACCAATTTAAACGATCTATCCACCAACGGTAATTTTCCTGAGTGAGGGCTTCCCAATTGTAAATTGGGAAACCCCAATTTTGTCCTTCACTACTATACATATCAGGAGGAGCTCCAGCCGAAAATTCTAAATCGAATAAAGGTCTATGTAACCAAACATCAGCACTATCTCGATCAATCAAAATAGGAATATCGCCCATGAGATAAACGCCATGTCGATCGGCATATTCCTTCACAGATTTAAGCTGTTGATCACAAAGATATTGAATGAGGCAGTGAAAATTGACTTCGGATTGATGTTTGGCATATACTTTTTCTAACAATTCTGGCGTGGGAGATTGATCAACAATGGGCCAACTTTCCCAATTTGACCATTGATATTGAGACTTTAAAGTTTTAAAAACAGCATATCCCTTTAACCAGGCATTGTTTTGAACAAATGCTTGGTAAGCTTGGCTATTTAAAATCAAAGAACCGGCTTGTTCATAATAATGGTGTAAAAAACGTTCTTTATTTTCACGCACAAGCTTATAGTCAACGCGTTGATGGTTGGATAATTTAGGAACAGCTTTTAATTCATCATGCAAAGAGGAAAATTCTTCTAAATGTGGTAAAGCATGTAACCCTAAATAGAGGGGACTTAAAGCAAAGGCTGATAGGGCACTGTAGGGACTGGTTCCAAGACCGCTATCATTCAAAGGGAGGAGCTGAATTAAATCAAAATTGATCGACTTACACCAATCGATTAAAAGAAAAAGGTCTGTAAATTCCCCAATTCCGCATGATTGAGAGGAATGAACACTAAATAAAGGAACATTGATTCCATGATGGTGCTTGATACCGATTCGCTCCCACTGTTTAGCCGCAAGAGAGTGAAGTAAGAAAGTAGGATCGATCATCTTTGATAACCAAATGGAGGTGCAGGAGGAGTATTGGTAATTTCTGTAATATACGGAACATTTCCTTGATTGAGGGCATCGGACCAAATTTTCGCTTTAGCAACAAAAGGTGAAAGAATGCTTTCAATTTTGTTTTGGTCTAACTGATAAGGATCAATTAAAGTATATAAAATTAAATTACTGGATTTATGGCTAAAGCCAAAAATTCCGCTCGAAGGGGGATAAAAATCATTCGCTTTTAAAGCTTCTTTGATCACTTCGTGAAGGAATCTCCCTAATGGGAGTGTGGCTATACGGCAGCCAATTAATAATTTTCCTTCTCGATTAAGCTCAATTTGGATGTTCACTCCAATTCCCATTTGAATCAGACAAGATTCATTTTCATCTGCTTTTAATGAACAATTGAAAAAAAGTTCGAATTCTTTCAAAATGGATTCAAACTGACTACTAACCATAGGGATAAAGCTCCTCAACTTTCTTTATCAACGCTTTCTTCAGCTTCTAATGCTTGCTCTTCTAATTCTTCTAATTCATCTTCAAGGTCTTCTAAGGCTTCAATAACGGCTAGATATAAATCATCGCGATGTTGCATAGAACGATAAAGCCTAGGCGACACGGCTTTGATCATATTGCGGATAGAATTTAAAAGCGTAATTTTGGCAAAAACATTTTCGACAGGATCCAAAATGACCGGATCTGTTAAACGAGAAACCAATTGATTCATTTTTTCAGCTGTGGGATAACGCTCTTCTGCAGCATCAAAAAAAAGCTTTCCGATAGATTCAAAGTTGAAGTGAGCTCGAAAGGAATCTCTTTTCATTCGTTATCCGTATGCGTTTCAATTAACCTGAGTTTTAAGTTTACTTAATTTGAAAATCAATTAATTTGTTATATTTTTTTTATTTTTTTCCTTTTTTTGGAAAGAATCATAAAATCTAACAAAATTAAAACTCAGGTTTTCGATATAGTCTTAGGCTGCTGCTCGATTGATAAAGCCTGCTTGGTTCATTGTTTTTTCAGCAATCTTGCTTTCTGTTTTGGCACTTATATAGACAAAGGCAACGGCTCTTCTACTTTGTGTAGCGTCAGTATATTGTTGTAGTTGGCTTGGCTCTAGGGTTGGCATATTAGTTGGGTTAAGATTTCCACCATCCACCGTTTGCACATTGACACGTTTTAATTGATTGCCTAAATGGTGATAAAATGTTTTAAGATCGTTAAATAAACGGGTAGCACCCCCATTTTTTTCATACTCTTTACGAATATTTTGGACATCTTGCGGATTATCTAAAATATCTCGAAGTTCATCTAAAGCCTCTTTTGTAGAACGATCTGAAGCATCAACAACACCACTAGCCAGCCCAATAATTTTTTTTGCCTGCTCAATGGCTTTACTATTTGGTTTGCCATCTGCACCTGGCATATCATAGTAGTCTTTTTTAGCGACTTTAATATGAGCCGCAACTTCTGTCAAGCGTTTGCTATCTTCGCTATCTTTAGGAAGTTTTTCTAATTTTTTTTCAGTCACAAACAACAGAAATTCAAAGGTTTTATCGATCTGTGAACTGTCAGGATCTTTGATTTTTCCACTTTTTGGATCGAAAGTGCGAAGGCGGTCGGTGATATGCTCGATAATTTCTTTAGAAGACATTTTAGGAGTAATACCAGCACCTAAATCTTGAGCAAGAGAACTCAAAATCGCCATTTCTAGGTGATAATTTTTATTATTTCCTTTTCCTAAAAAATCCCCAGCAAATTGGTCAGCTTCTTCTTTACGAACTAAAACAGATTCTTGGACTTCTTTCGCTTTCTCAATTTTTTCTGAACGAGGGGGAGCAGCAAGTTTTTTGGTTTGTGCTGTCATCCCTGTGCTCGCATTTTCTTCTGCTTCACGAGCAAGTTTTTCTTGAGAAGCTTCTGCCGAATTTTCTTGCAGAGCCAAACTATTTTTTGCAGAGACTTGCTGAGTTGCCTCAAGACTTTCGTCAAAAGCGGCATCTTTTGCAGCAAAGGCAGCATTTGCAGCAGCTGCATTAAAAGATGAAGGAATACTCATGATCCCACCTCCCATCAGAGAGTTTTAAGAATTTAAGAAATCTGGATACGCCCTAAAGGCTGTATGCGGATTTCAGGAACAATCTCTTGGTAAGAAACCACAGAAATATCAGTAAATTCCATTTCAATGAGTTTTCGAACGAATCGCCTCACGTCGATTGCAGTCAAAATAACGGGCGGTTGTCCACCGGGAGGAGGAGGAGATACCGTATTGCGTACACCTTGTAAAATAAGTTGAACAGAATCAGGATCTAGGGCTAAATAAGACCCGGCTGATGTCTGTTTAATGGCACCTCTTACCATATCTTCAATTTCAGGGTCTAAAATATAGACCGATAGAACGGATTGACCCTGAGAATATTTATAACTAATAAACCTTTTGAGCGATGAGCGGACGTATTCTGTCAAAAGAACGGTATCTTTTTCAGTTTGGGCCCATTCACCAAGAGCTTCTAAAATTGTTCTTAAATCTTTGATCGAAATTTGCTCTTGGATCAAACGTTTGAAAATATCTGTCATTTTTTGAAGCGGTATCAAACGTGTAACTTCTTTGACGAGATCGGGAAAAGATTTTTCAACAAACTCTAACATCGATTTAACTTCTTGAATTCCAACAAATTCATTCGCATAATGACGGAAGAAGTAAGATAAATGTAAGATCATTACTTCCAAAGAGCTCCAGTAACGGATTCCAGCTTTATCTAATAACTCTTTGTTTTTTGCATCTACCCAAAGAGAGGGAAGACCTAACGAATTTTTATAAGAAACGAAAGGAAGATTATAACGTTTAAGGTTTTCTTCCGATTCATTAGTAAGTAGATGATTTTCTAAAACTTTTCCCCGCACAATGGGAACTTCATTTAAGTGAATTGAGTATTCATCTTTATCTAAAATGGGTGAGTCAGTTCGCACATGTACACCGGGAAAACGAACTCCTAAATCGGCGTAGAGTGCTTGCCTCATTTTGGGAATCATTTGATCGATAAAGCTTGTCCCTTTATTTGCTTTTTGAATTTCTATAGACAACCCTCTGCCAACCTCTAATACTACAGGGAGTGTTAATGCATAGCTGTCAACTCCACCTCCAGAGATAACTTTATGACCTCTTACAGAGGTTTCTACTGAAGAATCGCTACCAGCGGCAGACTGAATTGTCCCTCCACCCATGGAGCCAACGCTTCCTCCACCTAATAAGGCTTTTTGTTCATTGCTCCATAAAGCATAACCAATCAAACCAAGTGCTGCAGCAGCAATTAGAAAAGGTGGCATCGGAAAACCGGGAACCAAGCTCATGCCCATCAAAAATGCGGCGGTAATCATGAGAGCTTTAGGTTGTTTTAAAATTTGACCAGAGATTTCAGTCCCTAAATTTTCAACTTTTTCGCTTCCAGAAACACGAGTTGTCACAATACCGGCAGTAATTGAAATTAAAAGAGCGGGAATTTGAGAGATCAAGCCATCTCCAATAGATAATAACGCATAAGTTTTGGCTGCATCACTTGCTTCCATTTCATTCATGGTCATTCCGATGATCATTCCACCAATAACATTAATTAAAGTAATGACGATACCTGCAATCGCATCTCCTTTAACGAACTTCATTGCCCCGTCCATTGCTCCATATAATTGACTCTCTCTTTGGATGGCTAATCTTTTTTCGCGAGCTTGATTGGAATCCAAAATTCCTGCACGCATGTCTGCGTCGATGCTCATTTGTTTACCGGGCATCGCATCCAATGTAAAACGAGCAGCAACTTCGGCAACTCTTTCAGCCCCTTTTGTGATCACTAAGAACTGAACTAAAGTGATAATTAAGAAGATAACGCCTCCAACGACGAAATTTCCTCCAACGACGAAGTTACCGAACTGGAAAATGATTTCTCCAGCATTAGCGTGTAAAAGAATTTGTCTAGTAGAGGCAATGTTTAATCCTAAGCGGTATAACGTGGTAATCAAAAGCAGAGAAGGAAAAATAGATAAATGAACAGCGCTTGGAATGTAAAGAGCAACCATTAAAAGGGCAATTGAAGAAGAAAGGTTAATAGCGATTAAATAGTCAATCACATGGGGATTGACAGGAAAAATAATCATAACAAGAATACCGATGATTAAAACGGCTAATGCAATGTCGCTGGATTTCGAAATTGCTTCGAGCGAGCGATCTCCGCCTAATCGAGCTGTAATTCCATCTAGGATTTTACGAATGGCATTCATGTCAGGTTTTTCTCCGATAATTTTTCAAAGCTTATAAGTTTAGAGGCTCGGGGATTTCAGTTCCATCTTTTAAAGAGGCAATCCAACGCATAATTTCTGCTAAGGCTTCATAAGTGTCTTCAGGTACATATTCATAAATTTCTCCTTGCTCCCAGAGAATATGCGCTAAAGTAATATTCCTTAAAACGGGGATGTCATTTTTTTCAGCAATTTTTACAATACGTTCAGCTAAAATGTCTTTACCCATTGCTAAAATATAAGGAGCTGCATCCATGTGTCTTTCATAGCCAATTGCGATTGCTAAGTGAGTAGGGTTAGTGACAACTGCTTGGGCACGTTTAACACCACCTGTCGGTCCTTCTTGATAAGCAATTTCTTGCGCAATTTGTCGTCGTTTTCCTTTAATATGCGGGTCACCTTCGCTGTTTTTATATTCTTGTTTGACTTCAAATTTTTCCATCATCATCTCTTTAGCGAATGTTTTCTTTTGGTAGATAAAGTCCGCAACTGCAACAACAATAAAAAATAATCCAACCTTTAATACAACCTCGACTAAAAAAGCATGAAAAACAATTAAAGCACCAGAAATGGGCATCGACACTGTTTGAATCAAAACCGGGATACTATTATACATCACTTTATAAATCAAATAAGACGCGATAGAAATTTTAATCACGGATTTCAGGAGCTCAACTAGTGTTTTTAATTTAAATTTTGCCTTTAAGTTATCGACGGGGTTGAATTTTTTAATATCAAATTTAAACACTTCAGGTGCAAAAACTGGGCCAACTGTTAAAAATGTAATGGTTACTCCAACCAATGCAACTAAGGCCATAGTGGGGATGCTCGCTAAAAAAATCACTTCGTTGGCTTTATAAAATAAATTAACAATGACGCCGCTTAGTTCCGGCGTATTTACGGAACGGAAAGTCCCAACTAAAAAATTAGTTAATTGATAATAGAGGCTAGGAGCCAGAGCAAGAATGATGGCGACTGAAGCTATAAACGTAAAGGCAGTAGGCAAATCTTGTGATTTCGCGATTTGTCCCTTTTTTTTTGCGTCTTTTAGCTTTTTCGGGGTCGCCTTCTCGGTTTTGTCGCCCATATGATTTTATCCTCCGAGAGAAATGGCAATGACAATAAAAACAAATACATATTCCTTCTTATAGTATTATATCTCTATTTTTAACCATTGTCAATGTTGTAAAAAACTAAGTTTAAAAAATAGATTTATTTTGTTTAATTTTATCATTCAATTAGTTATGTATTTGTTTTAAATTTATTTAAAATATATTTATTTTAATTTTAAATGAATAAAGTTATGCGAATAATTTATACAATCATTTTTACAAATTAGATCAAGTTATGCCGTCTATTTTAAAATTGCTTTCGTTCACAAGCCACATCAGAAGTTCAGAACTTAAGCAAAACAGCAAATCAACCTGTATTTCAAGAAAATTTCACGGATAAACAGCGGAAATTTTTAAATAATTATACAGCAGAACTGTCTAAAATTAAAGAAGATAAATTTAAATCTGGCGAGAAAATGCCCTTTGTTGCAAGTTCAAAGTTTTTTAGATGCTTAAGAGAAAATAAATGATTTAATTTTAAATTAGACAGCCCTGAAATTTGAAAATTTGATGCAGCAGTTTGAAGATAGACAAAGAGAAGCTTTCACAAAAACTTTGCATATTTAGAAGATCTTAGTAAATTTTAACTCTAATTTTTAAGGGGCGACCCAAAACATTCAATAATACCCATCTTTTTTATATAAATTCTCAATTAAGTGAAAAAGATGAATGGGATAATTCAAGTGCCTCTCAACGATTGCTTGTTTTTTAATTGTTTCATTCTGAAAATTCTTTAGTTGAGCTGATCTCTTAGCTTCATTCAAATAAAAAGCAAGTTTACAAATATTAATCCTGTTCCAGAATGATTAATTTATTAACAATTAAACAGCTTTCAAACCAATTTTGAAAAGGCAAGTGTGAGTGAATGAAGTTAAGCAAATAAAGAAATTTTCTATCTTATAAAAGCAAAACGTTTAAGAATTTTTTTTATTGAGTTTAATTAATGAGTTTTTTTAAAGGAGGAATATACTTTTAAGCTATCCGAGTGCACAAACTTATTTATAG